>JACIWW010000006.1 GCA_014360905.1 Chloroflexota bacterium | reverse complement strand
TCAGTTCGGATTGAAGGCTGCAACTCGCCTTCATGAAGCCGGAGTTGCTAGTAACCGCAGGTCAGCCATACTGCGGTGAATACGTTCCCGGGCCTTGTACACACCGCCCGTCACGTCATGGGAGCTGGCAACACCTGAAGCCGGTGAGCTAACCGTAAGGAGGCAGCCGTCGAAGGTGGGGCTAGTGACTGGGACGAAGTCGTAACAAGGTAGCTGTAGCGGAAGCTGCGGCTGGATCACCTCCTTTCTAGGGAGAAAACCCTGCGGAATGACCAATGGAAAATGACCAAATCCCCAATATATCTCTCCATTCTGGTCTGGTCATTGGGATTTGGACATTGGGATTTCCTATAGGGTAGCTCCAAGAGGTCAATCACTCCGCAAAACGGAGTGCTTTTCCCGATGCGCGTGTCACTTCCTATCACTCCTTAGTGGTTAAGGTGTTTCTGTCTTGGGCCATTAGCTCAGTCGGCTAGAGCATTCCTCTGATAAGGGAAAGGTCTCTGGTTCAAGTCCAGAATGGCCCACAGGCCAACGGGGATGTAGCTCAATTGGGAGAGCGCCTCCCTTGCACGGAGGAGGTCAGGGGTTCGAATCCCCTCATCTCCACCACCTGCAAGCGCAGCAGCGATTTGACAATTTGTAACGCATATGCTATAATAGTTTCAATCAAAAGGCGTGAGGCGAGACAGGGTTTGACAATCTTGTTTGCTGAGGTAAGTGTATAGGGGTGCTTGTAGGATATATCAAGACGTATCCCAAAACGGCTTGATATACCAAGCCGTTTTTTATGTCCTTCGATTGGCTTCTGCCCTCTGCAGAGCAGGGAACTACTCGGCAGAGGCTAGCGGTCAATCGCTAGATTAGCACCTTAACAATTGAACAGAATGCCAAACTTCAATTGTTGTATCACGTGGATTAAGCTACTAAGAGCGTACGGTGGATGCCATGGCGTCAAGAGCCGATGAAGGGCGTGGTTGACTGCGATAAGCCCCGGGGAGCCGTCAGCAGGCTTTGATCCGGGGATTCCCGAATGGGGTAACCCACCCAGGCAATACCTGGGTACCGCTGGCTGAATTCATAGGCCAGTTGGAGGGTACGGAGGGAACTGAAACATCTCAGTACCTCCAGGAAAAGAGATCATTCCCCTAGTAGTGGCGAGCGAACGGGGAAAAGCCCAAACCCATCATGTGTTCAAGGCTGCAGCCGTTGCATGATGGGGGTTGCAAGGCGTGGCAGGACTTCTGCAGGAGTCCAAGGAAGTTACCAATCTAGTCTCTAGCCGAAAGACTCTGGAAAGGTCTGTCATAGAGGGTGATAACCCCGTAGGCGAAAGGGATCTAGACTTCCGCCACTGACCTTGAGTACCGCGGGGCACGCTAATCCTGCGGGAAGCAGGGGAGCCCACTCTCCAAGGCTAAACACTCTTGACGACCGATAGTGAACCAGTACCGTGAGGGAAAGGTGAAAAGAACCGGGGTGACCGGAGTGAAATAGAACCTGAAACCGTATGCTTACAACCAGTGGGAGGGCGTTGCCCTGCCTACGGGCAGGGTTGGCCTGACCGCGTGCCTTTTGGAGAATGACCCGGCGAGTCAATCTTTGTGGCAAGGTTAAGGGGGTAACACCCGGAGCCGCAGCGAAAGCGAGTCCGAATAGGGCGTATAGTCGCAAGGATTGGACCCGAAACCAGGTGAGCTACCCATGGCCAGGGTGAAGCGAAGGTAACACTTCGTGGAGGCCCGAACTCTTCACTGTTGCAAAAGTGAGGGATGAGCTGTGGGTAGAGGTGAAATGCCAAACGAACCTGGAGATAGCTGGTTCTCCCCGAAATAGCTTTAGGGCTAGCCTCAAGGGTTCAGTAGCGGAGGTAGAGCACTGGATTGGCTAGGGGGCGTAGAGCTTACCAAACCAAACCAAACTCCGAATGCCGCTACTCCATACCTTGGGAGTCGGACAGCGAGAGATGAATTCCGTTGTCGAGAGGAAAACAACCCAGACCACCGGCTAAGGTCCCCAAGTCTAGGCTAAGTGGGAAAGGATGTGAGATTGCCCGGACAGCCAGGAGGTTGGCTTAGAAGCAGCCATCCTTTAAAGAGTGCGTAATAGCTCACTGGTCGAGTGATCTCGCGCCGACAATATACGGGGCTCAAGCCTAGCGCCGAAGCCGTGGACCCCGATCCACAGGATCGGGGTGGTAGGGGAGCGTTCTGCTCGCTGCGAAGCCAGACCGTGAGGACTGGTGGAGCGTGCAGAAGTGCGAATGCCGGGATGAGTAGCGCAAAACACGTGAGAATCGTGTTCGCCGTAAACCTAAGGTTTCCTACGGAAGGTTCGTCCGCGTAGGGTTAGTCGGGCCTAAGCCGAGGGCTAGAGCCGTAGGCGATGGACAACGGGTCAACATTCCCGTACCACCTGAGGGGAGCTATGGGGAGACGCAGGATGGTAGGCCAGCCCGTTATTGGATTCGGGTGCTAAGCCTGTAGGGAGATGAGGGCAGTAGGCAAATCCGCAGCCTGATCCTGAGGGGTGATGGCGGTGCCTTAGTGCCACAAGTGGCTAAGCCAAACTGCCGAGAAAATCCTCTGTGCGTTGAACCTCGGGTGCCCGTACCGCAAACCGACACTGGTAGGTGGGTAGAGTATACCAAGGCGATCGGGAGAACCCTCGTTAAGGAACTAAGCAAAATGACTCCGTAACTTCGGGAGAAGGAGTGCCCCGTTAGGGTGAGCGCTAAGCAAAGCCCGAGGGGGTCGCAGAGAAACGGCCCTGCCGACTGTTTAACAAAAACACAGGTCTCTGCTAAAGCGAAAGCTGAAGTATAGGGGCTGACGCCTGCCCAGTGCCGGAAGGTTAAAGGGATGGGTTATCCTTCGCGCAAGCGAGGGAGAAGCTCAGAACTGAAGCCCCGGTGAACGGCGGCCGTAACTATAACGGTCCTAAGGTAGCGAAATTCCTTGTCGGGTAAGTTCCGACCCGCACGAATGGCGTAACGAGTGGGGCGCTGTCTCAACGAGGGACCCGGCGAAATTGAAGTAGGCGTGAAGATGCGTCTTACCCGCAGCAGGACAAAAAGACCCCGTGGAGCTTTACTGCAGCTTGGTATTGAGTTGAGGCTTGGTCTGTGTAGGATAGGTGGGAGACGGTGAAGCTGGGGCGCCAGCCTCGGTGGAGTCAACCTTGAAATACCACCCTGATCAAGTTTCGGCCCTAACCCGCAGCCGTTATCCGGCGTGGGGACAGTGCCAGGTGGGCAGTTTGACTGGGGCGGTCACCTCCTAAAAGGTAACGGAGGCGCTCAAAGGTTCCCTCAGGCTGAATGGAAACCAGCCGTGGAGTGTAAAGGCACAAGGGAGCTTGACTGCGAGACCTACAAGTCGAGCAGAGACGAAAGTCGGACTTAGTGATCCTACGGTTCCGTGTGGAAGGGCCGTAGCTTACCGGACAAAAGCTACCCCGGGGATAACAGGGTAGTCTTGCCCAAGAGTTCACATCGACGGCAAGGGTCGCCACCTCGATGTCGGCTCGTCACATCCTGGGGCTGGACAAGGTCCCAAGGGTTCGGCTGTTCGCCGATTAAAGTGGCACGCGAGCTGGGTTCAGAACGTCGTGAGACAGTTCGGTCTCTATCCGCTGTGGGCGCAGGTGACTTGAGGGGAGCTGCCCTCAGTACGAGAGGACCAGGGTGGACGGGCCTCTAGTGTGCCAGTTGTACCGCCAGGTGCATCGCTGGGTAGCTACGCCCGGCAGAGATAACCGCTGAAAGCATCTAAGTGGGAAACTCGCCCCAAGATTAGGTCACCCACTCCGTCAAGGAGGTAAGACCCCTGGGAGACTACCAGGTTGATAGGCGGCATGTGTAAGGGCAGCAATGCCTTTAGCTAAGCCGTACTAATGGTCGAGGGCTTAATCTCACGCATGTGAACAACAAACGAGTTTGTGCATTCTGTTCAATTGTTAGGGTGCTAAGCAGGCATCTTTTATCATCCCAAACGAAGAGTCTCAGATTCTTCGTGTTTGCACTGAGAAGACAGGTTCTTCTGGTGATTTGAGCGGAGGGGAAACACCCTGTTCCATCCCGAACCAGGAAGTTAAGCCCTCCAGCGCCGATGGTACTTGGGGCGCAGGCCCCTGGGAGAGTAGGTCATTGCCAGGAGAACCTGTTTTTCTTTCCAAAATGATGCAGTTGTACCATCGCATCATTTGGCACTGGGAATAAAAGCATTGCCAAGCCCCTTTTCTACGAGGTGCTTGGCAATGCCCCATCCGCTTCAGTAGAGTGCTATCGCCACGGATGCCAGCACGGTCTTGAGCCGTGGCTATATCTATCCCCTGCACTCTATTGCCAACGCCGCTACATGTGTTGAATTATCTGAACTCTAACCGCTTTTTGACAAAATCTAGAGCACGCTCGATAATGTTCATAGTGATCTCATCCTCCTGGCAAGAGGCTGGTTTCACAGATATCCTAGATCACACTGGCTGGGTTGTGAACATCGAGCAGGAGGAAGTGCAACCAATCAGCCACCACGAAGGATTGACAATAGAAGCACAGCCGCGTATGATAAATCGTCTAACAAATTTGGACTGTCGAAAGCCGTAGAGAAGCAGGGTCATGATGAAAGTTCGCTGGGCTGAATGGTGGAGTTCTGAAGACCCGCTAGATAGTTTGTGGCGCATATGCGCATCACCTTACCTGGCCATGCTCTTGCTGGCAAGCCTGGCTGTGCTGATCTGCCTAGGGCTCATCCTGCCACAAAGACCCGCAGAAGCCATTGCTGACGCGACGGCCAACAACTTGTGGCTGACATCGCTGCGCGAGCGCTACCATGGCGCTGCTGACTGGTTAGTCCGCCTTAGGCTGTCGGATATCCACCACTCTCTCTGGCTGCGAGGTATTCTGGGCCTGTTGGCCTTCAATCTGTTATTAGGCACAGTAGATTTGATTCGGCCACGGCATGTGTGGCATGCTGCTCTTGAGCGCGAAATCTTCGTCAACGCCCCAGAACTCGCGGAATCTCCCGAACGAGTGCTAGAGCGTGTGCGGCAGATCCTGCGTGAGCAACGTTACCGCTTTTTGGCAGGGAAGGATAATCTCTTAGCCTGTGTTGATCGGTCTTGGATTTTCCCGCTTTGGGTGTATCTGGGACTGGTGCTGATCCTGGGTGGATTAGCAATAAGCGAACGCACAGCCTGGTGGGAAGATAACGTGACCTTACGCCCTGGACAGGTTCGTCCCCTTGGACACGGAATCAACCTGGCAGTTCGCGCTGATGCTGTCGAAGTAAATGTTGATCCTTCGAGAAAACAGACGAACGATGGGCGTACGGAGTTGACTTTCCTGCAAGAGAATGGAGACATAGTGCAAAGGACACTGCATAACTCTGCCCCCCTTTTCTATCACGGTTTGCTATTTTACCAGACATCCACGGAGCCAGTGCTGTTGATACAGGCACAAGATGCAACTGGGCAGAATCTTCCACTGCGAACACCTGAGACGGGAGCAACTCAGTTCATGGAATTAGCACTGCACTTCCGTGAAGGAGATACCCCGCGTTACTTCGTTGTGCTGGATGTGATGCCGGGCAGTCAATTGACTCGACAATTCCAGCAAAGTGGGCTGGAACGATATGTGCTTGTGCCCACCCGTGACCTGTCTTTGCGCCTGCTTTACAATCCATCCCCTCCTGGAGAGAACGGACCTCCTACTTTCTACGTCGAGGCGTTTCGTGGTACTGAGACGTCACCGTTCTATCAATATCAATTCCACACGGTAGATACGGTGGAAATTGCGGGTGACCGCTATTCATTTCATCCACAACGCTACGCAGTGATCAGATTCGGCCAAGACTATGGCTTGGTGTTCATCCTCCCTGGTGCGGTTCTGGTATTGCTAGGAATCATTCTCAGCACCCGGTATCCTCTCAAGCGTGTATGGCTGGCGGCTCGGCTTGTAAGCGGTGCTGTTGATCTCCACCTTACCGCGAATAGCCCTGTAATGGAAAAGGCCTCTCCATGGTTTGAGAGCCTCGTGCAAGACATCGCCACTGCATTGAGCGTACAGGATAAGGCTGACAGAAACCAGCTCGCTATGGGTGGAACGAAATGACACCTATCCCTTTGATAGCAACTCACCTCTTTCTTGCTGCTGTTTTCTGCTTTATGGGAAACGTTGCCATTCGCCTGTTGGTCACTCGCTTGCAGGATGTATCCCCGAGCGGGAGATGGCAAAATGTAATCCGAGCTGCAGCAGGTCTGGCGTTTTTGTGCCTGGCCGTTGGTCTTGCTCTGTCAGCAACTCAACGAAACGGCTGGCCACTCATGACGGGTTCTGAAGTCATTGTTGCTTCGGCAGCCGCGGCGATACTATGGCGCTTCCTGCATCCATACAACGGTGAATGGAAATGGGAAGCTCTGTGTGACTTGGCCGCTGGAGCCTTGGTTATTTGGGGTATTGTTCGCTGGCCTATGTCGCAGATAGCATCTGTGGTGCAAGCGGTACCCCAGCCTTGGCAATTTGCTTTGCATTTGCTATTGTCCTTGGCTTGCGGTGCATTTATCCATGCCGGAAGCATTGCCTTGGCTTGTCTGTTGACCGAGACCAGAATTCACAAGACTTGTGGTGAGAAGGCTGGATATTGTGCGGTGTCGCTTGGACTTCCTTTTCTTACTGCATCTTTGCTGCTCAATGCCATAATTGGGCTTTACACCCGTGGCACCTATTGGGATTGGAGCACTGTAGAATCCTGGCAGTTACTGGCCTGGCTCCTTTACGCTATAGTATGGTGCGCTTGGGTTGTATTGGGTTGGCGAGGACGCCGCATCTGGGTACTGACCACACTGGGTCTGGTTCTAATTCTACTGGTGCTCCATACAATTTGATGGTGAGCAGTGAGGGATCTGTCTTGAGCAACAGATGGCAAACAAAACGAGCACCTCTGATGACGCAGGCCCTCTGGGGTTCGCTCTACACCATTGGCGCCTCACTTATTACGCTGACCCTGGGATTCCTGCGCTCGGTACTCCTGGCACGGCTGCTTTTGCCTGAGCATTTTGGCGTGGTAGCCCTGGCTCTTTTTTACATCGGGTTGGCAGCTCAACTTCGGGGGCTGGGGCTGGATATGGCCGTTATCCACCGCCGAGAGACGGATGAGTCTTTCTTGCGCACCTATTTTTCCCTGCGGCTAGGGCTGGATGTTTTGACCTTTGGCCTTCTGTTGATAATGACTCCCCTTCTGCAGAGGGCCTATCCACAAATGGCAAGCCTGGGCGCTATTCTAGCGGTGTTAATTTTAGTCTACTTCCTGTCTAACTTGAGCCAAGTGCAAGAGACACTTATCCGTAAGAATCTGGCCTTCCGACAATTGGCTGCTGCTGATGTAAGCGCTTCCGTCACGATGACCATGGTGGCGCCATTCTTGGCTTGGATGGGATGGGGGGCGTGGGCGCTGGTAGCTGAGCAGCTTTCAGGGATTGGCGTGCGCTTTATCCTGACCTGGGGACCTTTCCGGCAGTGGAAGCCTCGACTGGGATGGAAAGAGCAAACGATCCGTTGGCTATGGGAGTACGGCAAGCCCACTTGGGTGGCTTCCAATCTGAGTTACCTCTTAGACCGCTTTGACGACTTTTGGATTGGGACGGCGCTGGGGGAGGTGCCGCTGGGATTATATTCCAGAGCCTACGAATTTGCCCACTACCCACGTCGGGTTTTGGCAAACCCTTTGGTAACCGTCTTCACACCGGTCTTTGCCCGCCTACAAAACGATCGGCTGCAGCTTTCGCAGGCCTTCTTCCGTTCAGCTTATGTGATCTTGCGCAGCGGCTTTCTGGTGGCTGGAGCCTTTGGGCTGCTCATGCCTGAATTCATTCACTATGTCATTGGAGATAAGTGGTTGCCGATGCTAGGGACATTCCGTTTGATGCTGGTCTACACAGCCCTAGACCCCTTGGTGATGTTAATGGGCAATATGATGCTGGCTGTGGGGCATCCGTGGGAGCTCCGCAAAGCTGCAGTGGCACAAATGCTCTTCTTCGTCCCTGCTGTTATTCTGGGTGCCTGGCTGTGGGATATCAACGGTGTGGCAGTGGCAGCTGATGGAATGCTGCTGATTGGAGCAGTCTGGCTATATCACCCACTGCGGCAGCTGGTGGATTTCAATCCTGTGCGACTGATGGTATGGCCTACTCTGGCCCTGGTTTTAGCCTGGGGCAGTGGTTTCCTGGTAGAGATACTTACCGAGAAGGTTCTCTTGTCAGTGCTAATTCTCAAACTGGGTGTATTCCTTCTTCTATTCGGAGTTTTTTTGCTGGCCGTGGAGCGAAACGACCTGCTAAGTGGGGTCCGATGGTTGCGGGAGGCGGCGTGGCGGAGAGGGTAGAGGTCATTTACTCTATTGGGAGCAAGTTTGCGGGCGGCGGTATTGGCACCACTGCTTACCACGCCGTGCGGGGACTGCACCGCCATGGGATGCTTCAGCGCCTTCTCTGTGGTTCCTATCAGCCTACGGAGATCCCCAGCGAGAAAATCCGCTCCGTGGGCTTGCCGGATCGGGCTTTGCGCAAACTAGCCAGCCTGGAGCCGTCCGGATGGCTGTGGCATCTACAGGCCGTTCTCTTTGACTCCTGGGCTTGCCAGCACCTGGAAGCTGCTGATGTCTTCCACGTGTGGGGAAACTATGGTCTGCGTAGTCTGCGGCAGGCAGGGACAATGGGAATGATAACGGTGGTGGAGCGGGCTAGTACTCATCCTATCTACCAGGCTCAGTTGCTGCAAGAGGAGTTTGGCCGCTGGGGTTTATCCTTTAGGCTCCCTCACGCTACAATCAAGAGAGGGCTGGCCGAAATAGCTTTGGCTGACTATATCCTCATTCCCTCAGACTTTGTACGGCAGAGTTTCGAGGAACATGGTTTTCCAGAGGAGAAACTGCTCTTGATTCCCTTTGGCGTGGATACCGCACGCTTTCGTCCTTGTGAGAGAGAAGCGTCCCATCCCTTCCGTGCCCTCTTTGTAGGACAGATAGGGATTCGCAAAGGGGTACCCTATCTGTTGGAAGCCTGGCAGCGGCTGGGCTGGCGGGATGCAGAACTCTGGTTGGTAGGGCAGGTGTTGTCCGAATGCCGGCCCATCCTTCTGCGCTATGAAGGTTTGCCTGGATTGCGTCTGATGGGGTATCAGGACGACCCAGTGGAGGCGTATTGGCAAGCGAGTGTCTTTGTGTTCCCCACCATTGAAGAGGGAAGCGCCCTGGTGACCTATGAAGCTCTGGCTTGCGGCCTGCCGGTGGTAACCACGCCCAACGCCGGGTCGGTGGTGCAGGATGGGATAGAGGGGATCGTTGTTCCCATACGGGATGTGGAGGCACTCGCCAATGCCCTGGAGCGACTCAGAGCTGACAAATGCATGAGGAGAGAAATGGGGAGAGCTGCACGGGTGCAGGCTGAGGAATTCACCTGGGGAAAGTACGGGGATAGGTTGGCTTGCAGCTTTCCAAAAATCGTTGCTCAGCAAAAGTCTGTGATGAAATAGAGGTCTGTGACTAATATAGCTATGGAGTATAAAGAAGATCGGGATGATAGATTACGCGCCAGGGAGGACACAGGGGAGTTTCAGTGCCAATGCGTTTCTCGCTGATTATCCCCACCTATAATCGCCAAACTCTGCTACGGCGTTGCCTAACTGCTGCTACAGCCCAACGCTATCCTGACTACGAGGTCATTGTCGTAGACGATGGTTCGCCTGACAAAACAGGGGAGATGGTACGAAGTGATTTCCCTCAGGTACGATATATTCGCCAGGAACCCAATCGAGGACCCGCCGCGGCACGCAATCGAGGAATAGAGATAGCCACAGGCGAGATCATCGCCTTTACCGATGACGACTGCCTGATCCCGGTGGATTTCCTTGCTCGTCTCGCGGAAGGCTATCAACATTGCCCAGAAATAGCCGGAGCCGGGGGCTATTTGGAAGCACCGGATGATATACTACAGCAGAATGTCTTTGCTCAGTACGAAGCATATGTGACTCATCATATCTACCACGCCGGTCCTGAACCTTACGTGGGTGGCTTTGAATGCCCGGCAGGCGGGACGAACTCGATGTCGTACAGGAAACGGGTGCTTGAGGAAGTAGGGGGTTTCGATGAAACCTTCCCTGTTCCAGGTGGTGAAGATGCTGATCTCAAATGGCGCGTAGTCCAGCAGGGCTACCGCCTTCTCTATGTGCCCATCAAAGTAGTGCATTTACATGAGTACACCCTGACGCGGTTTTGGAAGCAATATCATACTCACGGACGCGGTGCTGTCTTCTTCGAGCGCAAACATCGCGGGCGTCCCCCTTCACCTGGCCGGCTTGTCTTGCGGGCGGGCATGCGTTGCTTGCGCTGGATACGAGAACTATTTACCCTTGGCCCACGTCTGGCATCGGTGAAACTAGTTGCAGAGCTAGCTGACGTAATGGGCCAATGGTACGAGGTGCGACATTGGCAAAAATTGTGAAAAAGCTTACTACTTGTACATAGTGTGTCTAGGAGCGGAGCTAGTGAGAGTGTTGATGGTTTCGCATACCTATCTGCCAGCGGAGTACCGCGGAAAACTACGCTGGCTGGCAACCCAAGGAGGCGTATCCTTGACTCTGGCGGCTTTGTCCATGCTGCGCTTGCCCACTGGCTCTCAGTTGACTTTTGAGAAAGTTGCTGAGCCTTTTGAGGTCAAATTCCTCCAACCATTGGCTTTTGCACACAACAATACGCTACGATGCTATGCTCCTGCTCAGGTCATGGGCCTCCTGCAAGAGACCAAGCCCGCCATCGTACATGCAGAAGCGGAACCCCATAGCCTGACCTTAGCCTTGCTGGCCTGCTTGAAGCCGCGTTTCGGATATCGCTTGGTTGCTTTCACATGGGAAAATCGTTTCCTTAAGGGTCGCGGCCCCTTGCGTTGGCTAGAGAGATTCACACTGCGCCGGGTGGACTGGATGATTGCGGGAAACAAAGGGGCAGTTGACGTTGTGAGGTGGCGGGGCTATGCCGGCTCAGTGACTGTTATCCCTCAAGTAGGTTTGAATCCAGCGCATTATGAAGCGGCGTTACCTCACCCTGCGCTCTCCATCAACAGTTTTCGCATTGGCTTTGTTGGACGACTAGTCTCAGAGAAGGGAGTAATGGATCTCTTCGAGGCATTCATCCCATTAGCCCAATATGCTGTGCTGATCCTAATTGGTGAAGGGCCATTACGTGCACTCATACAGGAGCGCGCTGCAGCAGCTGGAATCGCTGACCGAGTGCATTGTCTTGGCTTTGTTGCCTATTCCGAGATGCCAGCCTATTTGAAGTCCCTGGAAGTGCTGGTGCTGCCTTCGCGCACTATGCCTTTCTGGATGGAGCAGTTCGGACATGTCTTGGCTGAAGCGATGCTGGCCGGCACGCCCGTGATAGGATCGGATTCAGGAGCGATTCCAGAGGTGATTGGGGACGCTGGTTTGATTTTCCCCGAAGGAGATGTCGGGGCATTGCGCGAGCGGTTGACTTGGCTGATAGAGCACCCCGAGGAGCGGAAGCAATTGGCAGAAGCGGGAAAGCGACGTGCATTGGCTCATTTCACTGACGAAGCAATTGCCAAGGCTACATTGCAGGTTTATCAGGCGTTTGGGAGTCTGAAATGAAAATAGCACTGTTGCGTGACCTGCCGCAGGAGAACTGGCCCAGCATCGAAGTGTATGCGAATCGGCTGGCTAGTGGGCTCAGAGCCTTGGCCTCCGATTTGGAAATCGTTGAGGTGCTGGTGCAGTCCTGGTCATGGGCTGACCGTTCAATTTCCATGCCCTATGGACGCCCTGCTTCGCTACGGACTTTGGGGCTCTATCTCTCCAGGTGGGTTCGCTATCCACTCGTCTTGCGCAAGGTGCAAGCGGACATTTACCATATTCTAGACAATAGCTACGGGCATTTGGCTTTCTTCTTGGAGCCGAGAAGAACCGTGGTTACCTCGCATGGGGGCACGCCTCGTTCCTGGCGTCGGTGGAATCCCGAAGGGCCGGCGATGTGGTTGTTCGATGTGGCTTTCAGAGGGATGCAGCGCGCTGCTCATGTGGTGATCGTCAGCGAGTACGCTAAACAAGAGTTAGTAAGTGAAACACGCTACCCGGCTGAGCGCATCCACGTCGTCTACCACGGACTCGAGCCTATTTTTCATCCCTTGTCCCCAAACGAGCGGGAGCGGCAACGGGCTGCACTGCTGCGCAATGGGAACCGCTACCTGTTGCTCCACGTAGGGCATAGTGCAGCACGAAAGAACACGGAGGCTCTTTACAGGGCTGTAGCGATCTTACGCCAAGGCGGCTGGCCAGTGCAACTTGTGCGCGTAGGTGGCATTCCAACCGCTTCCCAAGCGCGCTTGATAGAGGGGCTAGGCCTTGGGCCAGTTACCACACACATCGCTTATATGGAAAACCAAGCCCTTCCAGCCTATTATGCTGCAGCCGATGCATTCATCTTTCCTTCGCTCTACGAGGGCTTTGGTGTTCCATTGATTGAGGCCATGGCCTGTGGGACACCCATCGTGTGCTCGGATTGGGCTTTGTTCCACGAGGTATGCAGTGATGCCGCCTACTTTGCTGATCCACGCTGTCCTGATGCCTTAGCTGAAGCCATTGCACAGGTATTGGCGAATCCAGCCTTATGCGAGGAATTACGCCAGAGAGGATTGCAGCGGGCTCGCGAGTTCACCTGGGAGCGAACAGCATTGGGAACTTTGGCGGTGTACCGAAAAATTTTTGCAGAACTCGGCTGACCCATTAGGGGGGATAATGTGTGCGGAATCGTTGGTCTTTATCTCCGCAATGCTCAAGTTGATCCAGTAGTAGTGCAACAGATGAATGCAACACTGCTCCATCGTGGTCCTGATGACGAGGGCTTTTTCTTCCAGGGTCCCGTGGGCTTGGCCATGCGTCGCCTGGCTATCATTGACCTCCAGACTGGTAATCAGCCCCTCTTCAATGAGGACAAAAGCCTGGTTGTCATCTTCAATGGCGAGATCTACAATTACCGAGACTTACGCGCTCAACTAGAAGCGAAGGGGCATGCCTTCCATACTCAGAGCGATACTGAGGTCTTGGTACATGGCTACGAGGAGTGGGGAGATAAGCTGCCTATACATCTCAATGGGATTTTCGCCTTTGCCCTGTGGGATGTACGGCGGCAGAGGCTATTCTTGGCTCGTGATCACCTGGGCATCAAGCCGCTTTACTATGCTGCACTCCCCGGCGGTGGGATAGCCTTTGCCTCGGAACTCAAAGCCCTGCTTCCCTTGCCCCACTGGAGCTGTGAATTGGACCCTCTGGCCTTGGATTGGTTTTTGGCCACCCGCTATATCCCAGCTCCACGCAGCATCTACTTAGGTGTCCGAAAGCTCCCACCAGCGCACTATCTCACCATAGGAGTGGACGAGCCCCTACGCCTGCATCGCTACTGGGATATCCAGTTTGTGCCAGAGCGAGCATTCACCTGGTCACAGCACCTTGCTGAACTGCGCGAGCGCTTGACCCATTCTGTCCGCCGCCAGATGATCTCCGATGTGCCCTTGGGTGCTTTTCTCTCCGGAGGAATCGACTCTTCCATCGTCGTTGGTCTCATGGCGCAGGCATCCTCTGCTCCAGTGCGCACCTTCTCGGTAGTTTTTCCAGACTGGCCGGGATTGGACGAGTCCCCTTACGCCCGGCTTGTAGCTGACCATTTTCAGACAGTACATGCCGAGATTGTCGTGGAAACCAATATAGCCCGCGAGTGGCCATTGTTAGCCCAGGCTCTGGACGAGCCATTTGCAGACCCTGCTACATTCCCCACTTGGCTGATGGCGCGGGAGACTCGGCGCCATATCACCGTAGTTCTCACCGGTGAGGGTGCTGATGAGCTATTCGCCGGTTACAACTGGTACGGCTGGCATCGTCCTTGGCCAATACCTGTTCCCTTGCGCAATCCACTGCGCCGCCTGACCCAATTCCTCTTGGCTGGCCGTCGTGGTCGTCACAACGCTACTGCCCGTCTTTCTCCCGATTTTGCGACATTCTATGCCCAGAGCATCCTTTCCAGCGTTACGCAAGCGGAGGAGCGAACTCGCCTTTACCAACCAGAGTGGCTTGCCTGTCTGGAAAGCCTTGCTCCCGAGATTGACTTGGCCCCTCTACTCGCTGCTACCACTGAACGCTCCTGGCAAAGCCGAATTCAGGAACTGGATCTCAAGGTCTGGCTGGAGGGAGATCCCCTGGTGAAAGCCGACCGGGCATCCATGCTAACCTCATTGGAGGCACGAGTGCCTTTTCTCGATGTAGAGGTGGTAGAATGGGCAGCGAGGGTACCGCCGGAGTTGCACCGTCGCGACGGGGTAAGCAAGGCCCTCCTGCGTGCTGCATTTGCAGAACTCCTACCACAGCCAATTCGGCATCGTCCCAAACATGCCTTCGATGTACCCATTGCTTCCTGGCTGCGAGGACTGTTGCGCCCGCACTTGGAGGAAGTCCTGTCCCAATCGAGCCCTATTTGGCGAGTGCTGCGTCCCGATCCTATTAGGCAGATGGCCCAGTTGCATTGGCAAGGGAAGAGAGATTTTTCTAGAGAGCTGTGGGCTATTTTGCATCTGGCCGTGTGGTGGGGCACATATGGTCCATAAGATTTTGTTCCTCGACCATGCACCGGGTCTTGGCGGCGCAGAGCACAGTCTCTTGCTCATCCTCAAGCACCTGAACCGTGCCAAGTGGCAACCACATCTGGCTTGTGCGGGAGGCCCGCTGGCAGAAGAGGCTGCCCAATTAAACACCTCCGTTCATATCTTGGCAATGCCCCGCTTGCGCCGTTCCCCGCGCTTTCTTTTTGACTGGGTGGAAGGGGTCAGGGACATCGCCCGATTGGTGCGCCAATCGGGTGCAGCACTCCTATATGCCAACACCATTCGTGCGGCATTTTATGGAGCGCCCGCTGCCCATTGGGCTGGTTTGCCCTTTATCTGGCAAATGCGTGATTTCTGGCTGGGAGAATCTCGTCCACGCCACCTGTGGCTCGATGCATGGGGCAAACGCTGGCTATGTGCAATGGCGCATCATGTCATCGCCAATTCCCAAGCAGTAGCAGCACATCTGCCCTGCCCTCACAAAGTAACCGTGAACTACAATGGTGTTGAACTGGAGCGTTTCGATCCAACCATGGACGGCCAACCTTTCCGCAAGCAATATCGCATTCCCAATGCAGCACCACTGGTCGGCATGGTAGGGCGCCTGCGCCCCTGGAAGGGACAGGAGCGCTTCCTGCGCGCAATGGCCCGGGTCCAGGCCAAGGTGCCTGAAGCCTGGTTTGTCCTTGTCGGTGGCGCTGTTTTTGATGCAGACGATGAGTATGCCAACCAGTTGCGCACGCTGGCAACGAATCTGGGCATTGCCGGGCAAGTTGTCTTCACTAGGCACCTAGCAGATGTCCGCCCAGCCTTCGCAGCCATGGATGTCTTCGTCCACCCCGGCGACCCAGAACCCTTTGGTCTCGTGAATATCGAGGCGATGGCCATGGCTAAGCCAGTGGTAGCCTTTGCCCACGGAGCATTGCCGGAGATCGTGACCGATCGAGAAACGGGGCTATTGGTCCCTCCTGAGGATGAGTCTGCCTTGGCAGAAGCAGTGGTTACTCTCCTGCACGAGCCCACCCTGCGCAAAACCATGGGACTGGCAGGACGATCCCGAGTCGAAACGTATTTCACGGCGCAACGGATGGTGCAATCGGTAGAAGAGATCCTAGAGGAGGCGCTACGGTGACCATCTACGTTTTGGATGCGCGCACCGCAACGAATCACTTTCCTGGCATCGGTCGGTATGTTATTAATTTAACGCGGGAAATGGTATCCCTCCTCCGGGCAAGGGAACGATTGTTCCTACTACGGGACCCTACTTCGACCTACTGGTCGAGCCTAGAGGAAATAACGCAAGGGGCCGCCCAACTGCTCGATGTGCCTTTCTCCTGTTTTTCCATACAACAGCAATGGGTGATTCCGCGCGTCCTGCGCCAAGTGGGGGCTAATCTATACCATAGCACCTATTATCTGATGCCCTACCGCCCTGGTGCTCCTACCTTACTCACCGTCTATGATCTCATCCCGCTGCTGTTCCCAGAATACGTTTCATTCCAGGCACGTCTACTGTTTCGCTATGCCACAGCGTTGGCCCTACGTGCAGCCACGCATGTGCTGACTATTTCAGAGACCACGCGGCGCGATTTGCTATCTCTTTTTCATACCCCAGCGCACAAAACCACATCAGTCCCCTTGGCTGCCGATCCTCGCTTCTATCCCCGTCTTCCATCTGAAATCCAGGCAGTGCGTGAGCAATATGCCCTTCCTGAACACTACGCCCTTTATGTAGGCATCAACAAGCCGCACAAGAATTTGGTGCGCTTGGTAGAAGCGTGGGCACAGTTGCAGCCACAGCCGTTACCGCTCGTTATTGCGGGGGTATGGGATATTCATTACCCTGAACCACGCCAGCGTGCCCAATCCCTGGGTCTGCACCAGAGCATCATTTGGCTGGGCCCTGTTCCAGAAGCGGTATTGCCTGCGCTTTACAGTGGGGCCACCGTCTTTGTCTTTCCCAGTCTATACGAGGGCTTTGGCCTGCCCGTGCTGGAGGCAATGGCTTGCGGTACACCTGTCGTCTGCTCCAATACCCCAAGCCTTCTCGAGATAGGGGACACGGCAGTCCGTTTCTTTGACCCCACTAGTGTGGATGGGATCCGGGCTGCATTGCATCAAGTGCTGGTAGACACACAATTACAAAGGGATTTGCGCGAGCGCGGGTTAGCGCGAGCAGCGCAATTTTCCTGGCAAAAGACAGCCCAGAGAACGTTAGAACTTTATTCCCGCCTTGTGTGAACTTGCCAAGGCCAGCGGTAAATAGAGAGGATTCGCCCCAGATGCTGTCCGCAACGCATAGACAAGTTCTGTCGTCTAAAGTAAAAAGGGGATACCTTGCATAAGTTGTCAGCATACATTATCTGCAGAAGGTTAATGTGGTGCCTATGAGCACACGCTCTTCTATTTATCGAGCCGAGGAATCTCGACAGAGGCTCTTGTTACTAGGAATTCTGGCGGTATCTACCACGTTGCTGTTCTTCAACCTTGGTGCCAAGAGCATGTGGATTGATGAATACAACAATGTAGATATCGCTTCGGCACCTGATCTAGGGGCGGTGACCCAAGCAGTTCTGCGGGGATTTCAACGTCAGCCACCTCTGTATTTCTGGTTGCTGCATCTGTGGATTCGGATCGCTGGCACTGGGGACGCGACGGTGCGCGTACCCAGCGCACTGATGGGATTGGCTTCGGTGCTACTCCTGTTCTTGCTCGCCCGCCAGTTCAACCGTTCTGAGGCAGGGCTTATCGCTGCTTATCTGCTCGCCATCTCCCCCACTTTTGTCTTGTATGCGCGCATGGCGCGTTACTACTTGCCCACCCTACTGTTCAGCCTACTATCCTGTTGTCTGTTCTGGAGGTTAATCTATCCAAGAAATAAACGAGGCAGTCTAGGGTTATGGGCCGTGTACACGCTGGTCAACATCCTGCTGTTGTTATCTAGTTATGTCGCTGGGGCAGCCCTGGTCTGCCAGTTAGTGCTCATGCTACAAGCCGGAACACATCGTCTTCAATTCAAGCGTTGGCTGGCAAGCATAGGGATGAGCGGCGCAATTGCCATGATATGGTTTGTGTATGCATTGCCTTACATCCGGAATTATCCCCTCACTGCTGCCGATTACGCCAGCGGCCCATCTGCCTATGTCATTAAATTGGCCTATCCTTTTTATTCCTTCGCAATTGGGGAAACCCTGTTCCCCTGGCGATGGCCAGCCATTATCGGTGGACTCGCAGTCCTGAGCCTGATGCTCTATGGGATCGCGCAGCTACGCCGGCAACCCACGTTGCTGTGCTTTCTTGTAACTGGTTTGGCGGCGAGCATAATCTTGGTAGCGCTGAGCACGATTTGGTTTGTCGTAGATGTCCCATTTATCAACATCCCAAGCCGTGCTATTTTTGCAGCGCCTTTCCTTTATCTCTTGATCGCCATCGGTATCGAGGATTTGCGTTCCTCGAGGCTCAAAGCACTTAGCCTGGCTGTGTTGACCCTGACCGCTGCTAGCGGGCTTGTCAATTACTATCACGGGAACGAATTCCACAATCCCATTTACGCAGTACCGATGCGCGAGATTGTAGCACGAGTACAACGCGAATACCAGCCAGGTGATGTCATTGTCAGCGAGCCGGATGCTGGCTTTGGGTACTACTACCGTTTTGGGCCTCAACCTGCACCAGTGTGGTACAGCGATACGGCTCTGGCTCTCCTGCAAGACAAGCAACCGGAACGAGTTTGGCTCATCACCTTTGGCCGTGATGCTACCCGCTCTGTGACCAATGAGGAATTATTGGAACAGCTCGTTCAGCACTATGATTTGGATTGGGAGGAAGGCTACGTCGAACAAGACCCTATATATCGGCAACTCAAAGAGCGATTATTGCATCGTCCGGCTTATCGTTACAAAGTCGTGGTGCAAAGATATGTAAGAGGCAAGCCATGAAGGTCCTTTGTGTTTTTGGCACACGCCCGGAGGCGATCAAACTTGCTCCGGTTATCAAGGAATTGGACAAATACCCTGCTCAAATTATCAGTCGAGTTTGTGTGACGGCACAGCATCGGGAGATGCTCGACCAGGTCCTGGGGCTATTTGCCATTGTGCCGGACTATGATCTGAATATTATGCAAGATAGCCAATCGCCTACGCAGGTAGCCGCGGCAATGCTGGCGAAATTAGAGTCGGTACTGCAGCAAGAACAAACAGATTGGGTCCTGGTACAAGGTGATACCACTACCGTGGCTGTGGCTTCGTTGGCAGCCTTTTATGCACGAGTCAAAGTCGGCCACGTCGAAGCCGGACTGCGCACCTTCGACAAATGGCAGCCCTTTCCTGAGGAAGTCAACCGCCGTGTGACCAGTGCCATCGCGGATTTGCACTTTGCTCCCACGCAGCGCGCCAAGGACAATCTGATACGTGAAGGCATAAACCCCAAGTCAATTCTGGTGACGGGCAATCCCGTGATTGATGCTTTGTATCAAGTAGCACAGTTGCCCTATGAACCTTCCTGTGGACCGCTGCGAGATGTGCCTTTAAACAAGCGGCTGATTCTAGTCACAGCCCATCGCCGTGAAAACTTTGGCAGACCCTTGGAACAAATCTGTCTGGCTTTGAGAGACATCGCACTCATATATGCCGGTGAAGTACACATTGTCTATCCAGTCCATCTAAACCCTAACGTACAGGAAGTAGCTCAGCGCATGCTAGGGGATGTCGCGGATATTACGCTGCTTGCCCCACTGGATTATTTGCCTTTAGTTTATCTCATGAAACATGTTACATTGGTATTGACGGATTCAGGTGGTATCCAAGAAGAAGCGCCAGCGCTAGGGAAGCCGGTGCTCGTATTGCGCGAGGTCACGGAACGTCCAGAGGCAGTAGAAGCCGGCACCGTGCGTGTGGTCGGGACGGACAGGGCACGTATTGTCGCATGGACGCGACGGCTATTGGACGATAGAAAGGAATACGAACAAATGGCCCAAGCTGTGAATCCGTATGGGGATGGCCACGCTGCAGAGCGCATTGTCAAAGCCCTATTAGGAGAAACCATCACACCCTTTGAGCCGCTTGCTAAGATGCGACTAAGCTAAAATATATTTTTATCACGGAGCACAGTATACATTGAACATTCTGTACATCTACAAAGATTACTACCCCGTAGTAGGTGGTATAGAAAATCATATCAAGATGCTTGCTGAGGCATTAGTGCGACAGGGGCATCAGGTTACTGTGCTGGTTACGCACCCAACCGCCAGAACACATATCGAAGAGGTAAACGGAGTGCGTGTCATCAAAGCAGGACGCTTGGCAACTGTTTCCTCCGCACCCATCAGCCTGAGCCTATTTGCCTGGGTGCGTCGCCTGGAAGCGGACATAGCTCACCTACATTTTCCCTATCCGATAGGGGAACTAGCGTACTTGCTGGCTGGACACAGCCGCAAGATGGTCATTACCTATCATAGCGACATCGTACGGCAAAAGTATCTCCTGCAAGTATACAAACCGTTTCTCTATCACCTGTTGGCACGCGCGGACAAAATCACTGTTTCTAGCCCCAATTACATCCAAAGCTCACCCTACCTAAGACCTCTTGCTGATAAATGTGTGGTTATTCCACATGGTACCGATCTCGAGCGCTTTGCAGAGTCCCAAGCAGTGAGGCAACGTGCCGAAGAGATACGAAAGTGCTATGCAGCCCCACTAATCCTGTTCGTGGGTCTGTTGCGCTATTATAAAGGGGTCTCGTTTTTGATCGAAGCGATGCCTGCCATCGAGGCAAAATTGCTCGTTGTGGGTCAGGGGCCCGAGGGCAAGAAATGGCAAGCTCTCACTCGCGAACTGGGTCTGGACGAGAAGGTGCTCTTCTTAGGTCGGGTGAGCGATGAGGAGCTGGTCGCTCTCTATCATGCTTGCGACGTCTTTGTCTTGCCTGCTATTCATCGCAGCGAGTCATGGGGAGCCGTGCAGGTTGAAGCCATGGCTTGTGGCAAGCCAGTGGTGTGCACTGAACTGGGAACTGGCACTTCTTTTGTGAACGTGCATGGCCAGACCGGCTTCGTCGTACCGCCGAGAGACTCGGCAGCACTGGCTGAAGCGCTTACCACGCTGCTACGAAACGAACCATTGCGTCTAGAGATGGGGCAGCGTGCTAGGCAACGTGCCCTGAGCGAATTCTCTTTGCCCATTATGGTAAAGAGGATATTGAATCTGTATAACCAAGTCCTGAGTGCTTGATTCTTCCCCGCCACGGGAAGCGCACACAAATACTTGATTTTTTTGAGCAAGTACGGTAAGATTTTGCATATCACAAAGGTTCGGTGTAGGGAACGAATTGATGCAGACTAAATTAAGCGTGTTTTGTGACAAGGTTTTGGAAGCAGGTTGGCTGCTTGCCGTGATCCTTGCTCCCCTCTTTTTCAACATCCATTCCAGCCGCGTTTTTGAACCAGATAAGCTATCCCTGGTGCGCTCCATCGCACTGGTGATGATTATAGCCTGGCTCATCAAGGTCATGGATGGCAGTGCCTGGGGAAGCACACGCACCACAGTGACGGGAGAGAAAAGTCACACAACAGAGCAGGTTGGGTTGTGGCAGCGCATCTCGCGCATCCCTTTTGTCTTACCTACTATTCTCCTTATAGGAGCGTACGTGCTGAGCACGCTCTTATCGATAGCGCCACGTATCAGTTTGTGGGGTTCCTACGTGCGGTTGCAGGGCACGTACACCACTTTCTCGTATATCGTTATCTTCTTCATGATGCTCAGCACTATGCGTTACCGAGAGCAAATAGATCGGCTGTGTAGTACCATTATTCTCACCAGTTTGCCCATCTCGCTTTATGGCGTCTTACAGCATTTCAATCTGGATTCACTGCCATGGACTGGCGATGTAACCCTGCGCGTGGCTGCCAATATGGGCAATTCCATCTTCGTGGCTGCTTATTTGATTATGGCTGTGCCCATTACCCTGGCTAGGGTGCTTGAATCCTTCTCAGCACTTCTGCAAGAACAAGAAGGGGATATCTCACATGCTTTGCTGGCTGGTTGTTACACCTTTGTGATGAGCGTGCAGTTGATCTGTATTTTCTTCACTCAGAGCCGAGGGCCCTGGCTGGGTCTGCTCGGTGGGCTCTACGTTTTTATGCTGGTCGCACTCATCTCACTACGGCGCAGCGTCAGCGATCAAAGCCCGCTCCATGCCAAAGATCTGGGAAGGGCTATCGCTTTCGCTATTGGGAGCATCCCGGTGGGCATTGTGCCTGCTTATGTGCTCTTGGTTGCACTCAGACGCGGCTGGCGCTGGGCATGGCTTTCCTGGACTATCCACACGCTGCTCATCGCAGCATTCCTGGTCTTGATTAACCTTCCCCACAGCCCGTTATCATCCTTCAGGAATTTGCCCTATATTGGCCGGTTAGGGCAGGTTTTCGAGACAGAAACGGGCACAGGAAAAGTTCGCGTGCTCATCTGGGAGGGCGCGCTGAAGTTGATCACGGCCCATCCTTTGCGGACGCTTGTCGGCTACGGGCCAGAGACCATGCATGTAGCGTACAATCCTTTCTACCCACCCGATTTAGCGCATTATGAAGCACGCAATGCATCGCCAGATCGTTCACACAACGAGACATTTGATGCCTTGGTCATCACTGGCGTCATTGGCTTCTTGGCCTATATGTTCCTGTTCAGCAGCATATTCTACTATGGCCTCAAGTGGCTTGGCTTCATGGGTACAAAACAGCAGCGCAACCTATTCCTGCTGTTGAGCATAGCAGGGGCTATTGTTGGCATATTCCTGCCCAAATTGGTCGAAGGCACCTACAAGCTATCCGGCGTGGGTTTGCCAGTAGGATTTATTGCTGGCACCTCGCTTTACCTCATGTTTTCGGCAGCTTTCTTTTACAGCACAGAACAACCCCCAGTCAGTCTGAAGAGACGATGGCTGCTCATTGCGCTGCTCTCTGCAATTGTGGCGCACTTTATCGAAATCCACTTTGGCATTGCCATCGCCTCCACGCGAGTGCACTTTTGGGTCTATGCTGCCGCGTTCGTCTTGCTGGGATTGAACAGGATCCGAGAGGAACCAACATGGCGATCTGCTCTGGCACAGACAGGAACATTAGTCCATTCTCCAGGGCTAGGTGAACGCCATCAGCCACGGTCAAGCAAACGTTCACGCCGTCGGACCAAAAAGCACGCTCGGCTGGCAACGGTCAATGCCACCGTGCAAGCGAGGCTCCGCGATGCGACGAGTGAAGGAGGAATATCGCGTCCCTCTTGGGTACCCAAATTGCTCGCAGGCTCGCTGATCGTGGCAGTAATGCTATTTACTTTGGGGTTTGAGTTCATTGCCAATCCTATGTTAGAAATTGATTCATTGCGCATTATCCAGCTTTCCTTGACAACCCTTATACCTCGCGGCGATTCGCGCACGTCGTACGGTACGCTCTGGATGTTCTTGCTCACTTGGTTAGTCGGAGCACTTGTGGTGTCCTCGGAGGTTGAGCGAAGTTCCTCATCCCGACAAGCCCCAACTTGGTGGCTTTCCGCCCTTAGCATCTATACCGCGACGACTTTTACTGTGCTGCTTTTTGGCATGGTGCTCCATACACAATACATCAAGCCCGGTGTGGACATTGCCAACACGATTGTTTTCTATTATGAAAGTATCGCCATCCTCGGTTTGCTTATCGCCCTGGCACTCACTGTGGATATGCAGTTGCCACAGAAATTGTGGCGCACGGCTAACTTGTGGGCGTATCCCATCCTCGTCGCCTTTGTTGCCGTGGCGATTATTGCCACGAATGTCACCATTGTGAAAGCAGACATCTATTACAAACAGGGGCTGAAACTAGAAGAGGGGCAGCGGTTCGATGCGGCTATCCAGCTCTACAACCGCGCTATTGCATTGGCTCCAGATCAGGATTATTACTATCTCTTCCTTGGGCGTGCATGGATGGGCAAGTCCAGCACAGCCAAGGATAACCAGGAAAGAGTCAAATGCTTCGAAGAAAGTTTTAAAGCCCTGGAACGCGCGCGGCAGTTGAATCCTCTCAACCCCGACCACTACGCTAATCTGGGACGGCTATACCGCAATTGGGCTGAAATAGCCGCCACTCCGGAAGAGCGTGCAACAAAACTGGAAGCAGCACATGCCTACTACGAGCAGGTCACGTCTCTCAGTCCGAACAGTGCACATCTCTATAATGAATGGGCACTGGTGTACATAGCCAAAGGAGATTTTGATGGGGCTTTGGAAAAATTGAATCATTCCCTATCGCTTGATACTCAATACGCGGATACATATCTAATTTTGGGCAATTTCTACGCTGCACAGGGCAAACTGGATGAAGCAGCGAACGCATATCAGCAGGCACTTGTCTATCAACCCAATAACGCCGATGCACACAGCGCATTAGGTTACATTTATCTCGAACAAGGCAACATCACGGATGCTTTGAGTGCTAATCTCAAAGCGATTGAATTGGATCCCAACTTGGCGCGAGCCCACAGCACCTTGGGACTGATCTACTTTCGGCTGGGTAAATTGGAGGAAGCAGTTGAAGAAAATCTGAAAGTGTTGCGGGCTTTTCCTAACGACTTTATCAGCCACCGCAACCTAGCCCTGCTTTACCAGCAACTGGGGCGCATAGACGAAGCCATCGCTCATGCTCAGAGCGCTCTGGCAGTGTCGCCTGAAAGCGAGAAAGCAGCACTGCAAAGTTTTATTGACCAACTGCAAGCACAGCAGCAGGCAACGCAGCCGCAACAGCAAGGGAATTGAGGGGCTAACATGACGCAGTATATGTTAATTTTTGCTAGTGCCTTTTTGATTGTGTTGGGCATTATACCATTGGTGCGCAAGAGCGCTATACGCTGGGGCTTCATTGATCAGCCCAGCGCGCGGAAGATACATACGCATCCGGTGCCACGCTTGGGTGGGGTAGCAATCTACTTAGGTTGCATCATCGCGCTGGTTGCCTTCGGCCACCAGTTTTACGTCGCACAGGTTGTCAGCATGTTGGTGGGAGCAACACTGGTTTCCTTCCTTGGGGTGTGGGATGATCGGCTTGGGCTGCGGCCGTTATTCAAACTAGCCGGGCAAACACTGGCAGCCGGCATCCTCTATGCCTCAGGCATTCAGGTTGGCTTTCTACACAACCCCGTGCTGAACGTAGCTGCTACGCTACTATGGGTAGTGGGCATCACCAATGCTCTGAATCTGCTGGACAATATGGACGGCCTGTCCGGAGGCGTTGCCACAGTAGCGTGCATCTTTTTCTTCCTGCTGGCCGTCATGAGCGGACAGTACCTGGTATCCAGTCTGGCGGCTGCACTCCTCGGCGCTTGCGTGGGCTTTCTCTATTACAACTTCAATCCCGCTAGCATCTTCATGGGCGATAGTGGCAGCCTGTTCATCGGCTTCATGCTGGCTGCTTTGGGCATTAAGCTACGCTTCCCTGACAACGTCGCTTTTGTCACTTGGATGATCCCGGTGGTTGTGCTGGGGTTGCCTATTTTTGACACAACCTTGGTGGTTATCTCACGGCTGCGACGCGGACTGAATCCGCTGACCTCGCCAGGGAAAGACCACCTTTCACACCGTCTGGTGCTGATGGGGGCTACTCAGCGCGAAGCCGTGTTGATTTTGTACCTCGTTGGTTGTGCCTTGGGTGTGATCGCCATGTTTCTGACACAGGCCAGCATGATCGAGGGTTATTTCATTGGTGTGTTGCTGCTCGTTGCCGCCGCGTATGCCTTATGGCGTCTGGAGCAGGTCAAAATCGAACCACAAAGGTGAAAAGCTTGACGCTTGCTGACCGCATTGAAGACAAAACAGCCCACATTTGTGTCCTTGGTCTGGGCTATGTGGGGTTGCCCTTAGCAGTAGGTTTTGCTGAGGCAGGATATAAAGTTACTGGCCTGGACGTTGACGAGACCAGAGTAAAAGCCATCCAGGAAGGTCAGAGTTATATCTTAGATGTTGCTGCCCAAGATATCGCTAGATTGGTGGCAGCAAAAAGACTCTGGGCAACAACGGATTACGACATCCTGAGAGACGCAGATGTCGTGTTTATTTGCGTGCCTACGCCCTTCGATGCGATGAAAGCGCCAGATCTGTCCGCGATCATCGCTGCAGCCACAGGCATTGCTAAGCGATTGCGTTCAGGTCAACTGATCATCCTGCAAAGTACTACGTATCCAGGCACCACCGAAGATGAAGTGCTTCCCATATTAGAACAAAGTGGCTTACGAGCCGGGCAAGACTTTTACCTAGCTTTTTCTCCCGAGCGGATCAATCCAGGCGACAAAGTGTATCATGTCGGCAATCTTCCCAAAGTAGTTGGCGGGCTGACTCCTCAATGCGCTGAATTGGCACGTCGACTGCTGAGTCAACTCTCGCCCGCGGTCTACACAGTGTCCTCGCCCCGTGCAGCAGAGATGTCCAAACTCCTCGAAAATATCTTCCGCAGCGTGAACATTGCTCTAGTCAACGAACTGGCTTTGCTGTGTGAACGGATGGGCATTGACATTTGGGAGGTCATCCAGGCAGCAGCAACCAAGCCGTTTGGCTTTATGCCCTTTTACCCAGGACCTGGCACAGGTGGGCATTGCATACCTGTAGATCCTTACTACCTTTCCTGGAAAGCGCGCGAATACGATTTCTACACCAAGTTCATTGAGCTAGCGGCTGAGGTGAATCAGAGCATGCCCTACCACGTGGTTGACCTTGTCATTGCTGGCCTGAATCGTCATCATAAAATGCTACGAGGGTCTAAAATCCTTATACTGGGCGTGGCTTTCAAGAAGGATGTGGATGATGCGCGGAATTCTCCGGCCGAACGCATTATCGAGTTGCTCCTAGAGCGCGGTGCGCTGGTTTGCTACAATGACCCTCATGTTCCGCAATTCCGCATTGGCCGCAGTGTATTTTATCGCGAGCAGAAAGAGTTAATGTCCCAGCCTCTAACCGAGAGCCTTTTGGCAGAGAGCGATTGCGTGGTGGTTGTCGCGGGTCACAGTTGCTACGATTACACCTGGATTGCCAACCATTGCTCCTTGTTGGTAGATACAGTCAATGCTACACAGGGCGTGCAGAGCCCGCGGGCGGACATTGTCAAATTGGGCACGCCCTGGAGAATGGCTTCCAGCTCTCCTAGTTAGAACTCACTGGTACACGCTAAAAAGGCGCCCCCTATGCCAATCCCCGCACAGGGCGAAGGGGCAGCCCTACATAAGTAGGGTGAACACCGTACTGTCCGCGATCATAGGAGTGGAGGAATGAATGGAGCCAGAAAAGGATATCGTCTCTTCTGACACAGAGACCAAGTCACTACCATGGTGGCGTCTAGTGCTCCTGCTGTTCGCAATAGGTATCACCGCACTTATTTTCATCTACCGTGAACAAGTAGCGCGCTTTTCCACATATGGATATTTGGGTCTCTTCCTCATCAGCGTGATTGGGAATGCTACGGTTCTTCTGCCTGTGCCTAGCCTGGCAGCTACTTTTATCACGGGTAGCGTCTTTAACCCCCTGATCGTAGGCACCGTATCTGGCGCGGGCATGGCCATCGGTGAATTGAGCGGTTATCTGGCCGGTTATGGAGGGGGAGCCATTATTGAGGCTCAAAATAGGGCCCGATACGAGCGTATGGAGAATTGGATGCGCCGGTATGGTACCGCAACGATTTTTGTCCTGTCGGTGATACCCAATCCGATCTTTGATTTAGCTGGCATAGCAGCTGGTGCACTGCATTTTCCACTATGGCAGTTCTTGGTCATCTGCTTTCTGGGGAAGACGGTAAAGGGCGTGGCATTGGCTTTCGCTGGGGCTCAATCCATACAGTGGTTGGAGCGGTTCTTGCACTAAGACTGCGGTGCAAGGGTTGAGACAAAAATCTTTTCCAAAAGGAGGATTGATGAAACTAGATTACAGGAAGACTTTTCTGCTTGGTTTTGGCTTCTTTGGCATTAGCCTGATCTGGTCCGTTTACAACTCGTATGTGCCTATTTTCTTGCGCGAATATCGCCTTCCGTTGTGGCTCGTTGGAGCAATTATGACTTTCGACAACATCGCTGGCGTAACCATTCAACCCTATGTGGGTTTCCTGAGCGACCGCACACGCAGCCGTTTCGGGAGGCGCATGCCCTACCTGATGATCGGTGCACCTATCGCTGCCCTTTTCTTTGCGCTCATTCCCGTGCTACACCTTCTCCTCCCAATCTTCCCTTTGCTCATGGCTGCGATCATCATCATGAATATTGCTATGGCCATCTTCCGTACACCAACAGTGGCTCTGATGCCCGACATTACTCCTTCGCCACTGCGCAGCAAAGCCAATGGCATTATCAATCTCATGGGGGGACTGGGCACTACCCTCGCTTTCCTCGGTGGTGCCTTCCTTTACCGGGCCAATAAGGGGTTGCCCTTCTACGTGGGTGCATTCATCATGTTGGTAGCAATTGCTATTGTCGTGCTGGTTATCCGCGAACCTCACGAACATGAGGAAGCACAGGATCGCACAGGCGTCATCTCGACCATCAACGAAATCATCAGAAGCCAGGAGAAAAGCGCTTTGTTCATTCTGCTGGCTATTTTTACCTGGTTTATAGGCTACAATGCCATCGAAACTTTCTGGACGACTTACGGCAAAGAGTATTTGGGAATCGCAGAGAGCACCGCTGCGGCCATGCTCACCTATGTTTCTGCGGCATTCTTGATCTTTTCACTGCCTGCAGGTTTTATTGCCACGCGTTTTGGAAGGAGGCCTACTATCTTGACCGGGTTGTTGATGTTGCTTGTGTTCATTTTGGGAGGCTACTTCATTACGAATATGTTCTACCTAGCAGGTATGTTGATTATTGCTGGTATCGCCTGGGCTTTGATCAATATCAACTCGTTTCCCATGGTATCTGACATCGCAACCCCGGGGAAAATCGGTTCCTATACGGGCCTGTATTATCTCTTCTCCATGCTGGCGGCTATTGTTGCTCCGCCCATTGCTGGCGGGTTGATGGACCTGTTAGGCCATCGTGTCTTGTTCCTCTTTTCAGCGCTGGCGATGCTACTGGCCATCTTGTGCATGCTACAGGTAAAGCGAGGCGAGGCACGGAGCACAACCTAGCTCGTGAACAGCATTGTAAAATTCAATAGGCGCAACGACTGCTGCGAACCCAATAGAGTCACGCGCAACTAAACAGGAAGTTCATGCGTCCTCAAAATTGGATCAGTTCTCACTGTATACTGCCGCATAAGGGCACAAGGAGGGAGAAATGGGTAGCGGGATTTTAGGCACCAGGGCAAACCTTATCGCAGATATCAACTTGATTCTGCAAGTGGCGATCCTGGTCATATTGATTGTTGGCGTATTCCAGGCCAAGAGACGAAAGTTCCAGGTTCACCACACGTGGATGACCGTCGCAATTATCGCCAACGCAGTGCTGATTATCGCCATCATGAATCCCTCCTTTTTCCGCATCCTGCCCTTTGCGCTGCGCAATCCTGGCGCTGATAAGCCGACAGTGCTCTGGCCGCACATGTTGCTCGGGGCTGTGGCCGAACTGCTAGGAGTTTACACTGTCCTTTCAGGCAACATGGGACAATCGGGTACTCAGCGCAGGCGGAACTTCAAATGGCTAATGCGTGTTACTTTCCTCCTGTGGTTCTTGGCCCTCGTGGCAGGCATTGTGTTGTACATGGTGTGGTATATGTAAGTTACACAGCGGGCTTATGCCGGTCTCTTCGCTTCAGCCCTTTCCTGGGAGGGTAGTCAGTGCTAAGGCAGGATGTCCGCTTGGAGTGCATATCCAGCCAATGCGTTCAACAAATCCCTTGCTGGATGCTACGGATTGAGACAAGCCGAGTACACCATTGCCGGAATTGAATTGGCACAAATTGCTTCCCCACAGCTTATCATCTCAACTCGTAGACATGAGCGACTCTAGATCAAAATTCTGGCAAACGCCTTTCAGGTGAGAGCACTAGAGGCAATAAGGCGTGTCTTTGTCTCCCGTAGCGCGCTTGTTTCTCGAGTCAATAACTCTTACATAAGTGCTCAATAGCGTCATCAGGCTGGCTGCCCGGACAAGAAGAAAGCGATCATAGCCCTTGTGCATTCAATTTTAGTTATCACCTATCGCCCGAGCCAGGCAGGATCATGACCCCTATCATGACCTAAGTGGCTACTATTTGCGTTGACGCGATCCACAGGCTACCACAAAACGATTAGTGGTATAGATTCGAACAATTAAGGTATCAGGTGTAAATGAGTCTATCCATGCCTGTGGCAGCATGAAGCAGAACAAGCGCGGACTGCCATTTGATATACTGCACCGAGGTGTCATTCTAATCTGTGAATTGGCAAAGAACCCTGTCCATGGAGTCGCTTCACTGCGCTCAGAGTGTCAAAGAACCGGGGTAGTGCAGAAATATCCGAATCTCAGAAGCGGACAGATTGACATTATCCCTTGTCTCTGCTATACTTCTTGTGAAAAAAATCACCGATATAAGGGGCTTGCCTATTACACACCGAGCACCTACGAATAGGTATCCCTGCGAGGTGATTGAGCAAGGGGGCTCAGCCGTACTAACCCTTGAGCTGTCAGCCCGCCGAAGGGAAGGCATGATATCACATCAAAGGAGGATGAGATGGGCTCAGTACCAGTGTTTCTGCTAAAGAAACTGTATGTAAAAGGAAGCCTCAAGAACACCGCGAACGGCTTCGAATTGACCATCCAGAACACACTGGCTCCAGGCACTATTGAGGGACTCCGTCCCCTGCAAGTAGATGGCGTTGAGTATCCGCTTGAGCAAACCCGGGTAATCCTTCCTGATGGTCGTAGTATTTCAGTAGCAGAACTATCTGCACAAGAGCCAATGCGTTTTGCCGTCGGCGACAAGGTAACCATTCAGGTCGAAGGAACACCTCTGCCTGCCGGCATGCACAAACTCACGATATCCCCGCAGACGAAGGAGGCAGGCGTGCTGGAAATCCCTGCCGAAGATACCATTGCATAGATCCAAATATGACTCGCTGGCAGGAAGCCTGGCAGGTTCGCACAAAACATTTTCGACCACAGATTGGATTTACCCGACCTAACCAAACCTTGGCCATAAGTCTGACGGGCGATCGTTGTGCGCTACATTGTGCGCATTGCAATGGACACTACCTCAGAGGTATGGTTGCTATAGAGGACGCTGACGTCACTGGCATAGCCAGTTGCTTGATTTCGGGGGGCTGTGATCAGTTTGGCCGGGTGCCTGTGACGGCGCACCTGGAGCAGATTAAGGCATTGCGGACTGGTCGGCTTCTGAACTGGCACGTAGGGATGATCGATGAAAAAGACATGCGCGCGATCGCTCCCTATGTGGACATCATCTCCTTCGATTTCGTTGGCGACAACGAGACAATACGCGAGGTGTATGGCCTCGATTATACGGTGGAGGATTACATACGCACATATCAGATGCTGCGGCGATATGCGAAAGTAGTGCCACATCTGACCATTGGCTTGCGCGGTGGCCAGCTCGATGGCGAATACCAGGCCTTGCAGAGACTCCGAGTAGCTGGATTGGATGCTCTGGTCCTACTGGTTTTCATGCCAACGCCTGGGACAAGGTACGCACACTGCCCACCACCACCTTTGGTCGAGGTAACTGACTTTCTGCTCACGGCGCGCTGTGCTTTGCCCAATACTCCCATCTATCTGGGATGCATGAGGCCTGGAGGGCTCTACCGCCGTATGCTAGATCGCTTGTCTGTGCGCGCCGGAGTGAACAAAATCGTGAACCCCGCCCCATCTGCAATACAAGAGGCCAAAGAACTGCAATTGTCGATTCAGTGGGAGAACGAATGTTGCGTCATCCAGAGGCCGTGACAACATGGGATCTGCCTATCTCGACCGAGGCGGAACAAGAAATTGGTGTATCAGTAGGCACTGCAGCAGTTATTGGTCTGCAACACCTGTGCCAAGCGGATAAGCCGACCACTGCCTACTTGATGATCGGCGAACGGTGTGGATGTGATTGCGCTTTCTGCACGCAAGCGCACAGCAGCACCGCGCGATCCCACTTCCTCTCGCGTATTGCCTGGCCTCCTTATCCACTCCAGCGCGTGCTTCCTACTGTGGCAAAGGGGTTTGCCCAACGCACAATCAAGCGCTGTTGCCTGCAGGTCACTGTCTTTCCAGGTTATCTGCGGCAAACCCTTTCCGTGATCGAGCAGCTTCGCTCGCTTTCCTCCATACCGATTAGTGCCTCCATCGTCGTATCGAATCTGGATGCTGTACGTACCTTGCTCGCTTGCGGGGCAGAGCGAGTCACGATAGCCCTCGATGCCGCATGCGAGAGGGTCTACCGCAAAACTAAGGGGAGCGATTGGCAAAGTCGGCTCAATCTTCTGCGTAAAGCGGCCGATCGCTTTCCTGATCGCATAGGGACGCATCTGATTGCTGGACTGGGTGAGACAGAGCAAGAGATGTGCACCATCCTTCAGGAGATGGTGGACTGTGGGGTAACCATCGGTCTATTTTCTTTCACTCCCGTTCCAGGCACGATGTGGGCTAACCGCTTGCCACCCCCACTGCCAGCGTACCGGCGTATTCAGGTAGCCCGCTATCTGCTGGCCACGGGTGCTAGTCGCATGGAAGACTGGAGTTTCTCACCTACGGGGCAACTCATATCCTATGGTTTACACCCTACAAGACTGCGCGAGCTGTTGGCCAATGGCCTCGCCTTTGAAACCGCGGGCTGTCCTGATTGCAACCGTCCTTATTATAACGAGCGCCCAAGGAAAACCATGTACAACTACCCCCGTCCCCTTAATGCTGAAGAAATAGAAGCAGCAATATCCATCGCCATGGCGGAGTTAACGTGGGAGGACCTTGCCTGCTCCAAGCGCTCGTTTGTAGTCACAACAGTTAGCCCTCATGGGGCTTGAATCTCAGGCACGAGAGCCTGCCTATGATGAGCAAACAGACTTTCAGCCTGCTGTATTTTGGAGGAAACGATGCTCTTTGCCGAATGGCGTCTGATTTTTACAGGCGCTGCGGATGGCTATGTCAATATGGCAATTGATGAAGCCACATTGATCCTGGTAGCCGAAGGGCGAGTGCCACCAACGGTGCGTATCTATTATTGGGACGCGCCCTTTTGCACTGTGGGATATCTGCAGTGCATTTCTCGCCTGAAGTCAGCTTTATCACGCAGTACGGAATGCAGATATGTGCGTCGTTTAACCGGTGGGCAGGCCTTTCTTCATGGTGGTGACCTCTCCTATAGCCTTATCGTGTCCATGGCCGATACTCTGATTCCGTCCAATGTGCTTGCTTCTTATGAGCGCATCTCCTCAGGGGTTATCGAGGGATTGCGCCTCTTGGGTTTGGATGCCCGCTATGCCCCTCCGACCAACGTGCAACTCGATAGACATATCATCGCTACATCAGCACAGGCCAGGAAACTAGGCGTACTTTTGCACCAGGGAACGATTGCGTTAGGACATTGTACCGGAAATAGACCACATGAACTGCCTTGTTTCACCTTGACACCGATCAGCGAGCTTTTCGGTGGAGAGATTGATATCGAAAATGGAGCGCGGGCATTAGGCATGGGTTTCAGACGAGCATTAGGCGTAGATCTCAGTCCCAACATACTCTTTGCTAAGGAGAAGCGCTTAGCACGCCAGCTTCTCCGCGAGAAATACATGCGTCCTGAGTGGACCTTTGCCCGCTGAAGAGACGGAATACAGCAGCGAGCCTGCTTGGCGAAAGTGACCGGGAACTGCCAAGGCTTGCGCTTGTCAGCTCTCCCACTGCGGGGCAGTGGATTACCAAATAAGGAGGAGGATAAAAATGGTTGATTATGCAAAGGATCGGCGTTATCTACCTACCCATGAGTGGGTAAAACTAGAAGGAGATGAAGCCATCGCGGGTATCAGCGACTATGCACAACACGAACTAAGCGATATCGTCTATGTCGAACTGCCAGAGGTTGGGGAAACATTTGCCCAGAACGAGGTTTTTGCCACTGTGGAATCCGTCAAAGCAGCGTCGGACATCTACATGCCCATGAGCGGCGAAATATTAGCGGTCAACAAGGAATTAGATGATTCACCGCAGCTTGTGAACGAGGACCCATTTGGCCGCGGTTGGTTCATCCGCTTCCGACCCTCAGCACCAGAGGAATACGAGTCCCTTCTGGATGCCGAGGCTTATGAAAAGCACTGCCAGGAGGAGGCAGAGAAAGGGGGCTAGATGCCTTACATTCCGAATACCGATGCTGACCGTGCAGCTATGCTGAAGGCTATCGGCGTCAAGGACATAGACGAGTTATTCCATGATGTCCCTGAAGCTTTGCGCTACCCGGAATTGACGCTTCCTCCGCCTGTCTCCGAGATGGAGATACTGCGGGAGCTGCGCGAGATCAGCGAATACAACACGGACCTGGAGCACGCGCCTTGTTTTTTGGGTGCAGGAGCTTATCGCCACTTTATCCCTAGCGTCGTCGGGCATGTCATTGGGCGATCCGAGTTCTATACCGCTTATACACCTTATCAACCTGAGATCAGTCAGGGCACACTGCAGAGCATTTTCGAGTATCAAAGCATGATCTGTGCCCTCACGGGCATGGACGTTGCCAACGCTTCCCACTACGATGGAGCAACAGCACTAGCAGAAGCAGTGCTCATGGCTGTGGGTGTGTCTCGCGGAAAGCGTCGCAAGGTTGTGCTTTCCTCGGGCGTGCATCCCGAATACCGCGCTGTAGTGCGCACATACACCCAGGGCATGGGGCTGACAATAGTAGGTGAGGAAATAGATGCCACTGCGACGAGCGATCTCGCAGGTATGATTGACACAGACACGGCATGTGCGATCATACAAAACCCAAGCTTTCTAGGCTATCTGGAAGCCCCAGCCGTTCTGCGCACACTAGCAGATGCGGCTCATCATGCGGGGGCGCTGTTCGTGGTCAGCGCTGACCCTATCTCCCTTGGGTTATTCGCACCACCGGCTAATTATGGGGCGGACATTGTCTGTGGTGAGGGGCAGGTTCTGGGCGGCGGACTGTATTTCGGCGGCCCCTATCTGGGCTTCTTCGCCTGCAGGCAGCAATATGTGCACAAAATGGCCGGGCGTATTGTCGGGCAGACGGTGGATCGATTTGGGCAGCGGGGATTTGTCCTGACCCTCTCCGCACGCGAGCAACACATCAGACGCGAGAAGGCAACTTCTAACATCTGTTCCAACGAAGCGCTGATGGCCCTCGCCGCTGCAGTCTATCTGGCAGCGATGGGCAAGACCGGTTTGCGTAAGGTAGCCGAACTGTGCTATCACAAAGCCCACTACGCAGCAAAGCAACTATCTGCATTGCCGGGCTACAGCCTGCTCAGTCCAAAGCCTTTCTTTAAAGAATTCCCTCTGCGCTGTCCCAAGCCAGTTGATGAGATCAACGAGTATTTGCTCGAGGAGTGGGGCATTATAGGAGGCTACGATCTAGCGCGGGATTATCCCGACCTGGCCAACACGATGCTCATCTGCGTCACCGAGATGAACGCCAAGGAGGAGATTGACTTATTGGTCGAGGCACTCAAGAGCATGGAGGAGGAAGCATGAGAGAACCGCTTATCTATGAAATTAGCTCACCTGGGCGTATTGGCGTCAACCTACCTGAATGCGATGTTCCGCTGGCTCCTCTTCCTGAAGGGTACCTGCGGGAGGATCTACCCTTGCCCGAGGTGAGCGAGGTAGACCTGATGCGCCACTATGTGCGCCTTTCGCAGCTCAACCATGCTGTAGACAAGGGCTTCTATCCCCTGGGCTCATGTACCATGAAATACAATCCCAAGGTCAACGAAGAGGTAGCAAAACTGCCTGGCTTTGCACACACGCATCCCTATCAAGTGCCGTGTACAGTGCAGGGTAACCTATTCCTAATGTACCAACTGCAGGAGTTCCTCAAAGAAATCAGCGGTTTTCATAGCGTGTCGTTGCAGCCCGCGGCTGGAGCGCATGGCGAATTGGCTGGCGTGCTCATGATTCGCGCATATCACGAGTCACGTGGTGACCACAAACGAACGCGCATGCTTATCCCTGACTCCGCGCACGGTACGAATCCAGCTTCGACTACCATGGCTGGGTATGAAACGGTGAAAATCGCTTCCGATGCCCGTGGCAATGTGAATCTGGAGGAGCTACGAACATGCTGTGACGACACCATAGCCGGGCTGATGCTCACCAATCCCAATACACTGGGGTTGTTCGATGAACACGTGCAGGAGATAGCACGTTTAATGCATGAATGCGGTGGCTTGCTTTATGGCGATGGGGCCAACCTGAATGCTATCATGGGCATCGTCAAGCCTGCTGAGTTGGGCTTCGATGTGATGCATTTCAACCTGCACAAGACCTTCTCTACGCCACACGGTGGTGGAGGGCCTGGTGCGGGTCCGGTGGGCGCCAACGAGATTTTGGCTCCTTTCCTGCCAGGGCCTATCGTAGTCAAGGAACGCATGGACGAGCGATGTCGCTCAGGCGAAGAGTGGGAAGAAGAGGAGATGTATTGCTATCATTGGCACATGCCTCCCTCCTCAATTGGTCGTTTAAAGTCCTTTTACGGCAACTTTGGCGTTTGCATCAAGGCCTATACGTATATTCGTATGCTCGGTGCTGCAGGACTGCGCGAAGTGAGCGAAAACGCAGTGCTCAATGCCAACTACCTGCTCAGCCGTTTGAAGGGCATCTACCCGTTGCCATACGATCGGACTTGTATGCATGAATTCGTGCTCTCCGGACGCTTGCCAGATGCACCCGACGTGCACACGATAGATATTGCTAAAAGGCTAATGGACTTTGGTTTCCACCCGCCAACAATTTACTTCCCGCTTATCGTCCCTGAAGCGCTCATGATTGAGCCCACGGAGACAGAAAGCAAAGAAACGCTGGATGCCTTCGCCGATGCGCTTATCCAAATAGCTCAGGAAGCCAGGACTAATCCAGAGCTACTGCACAATGCGCCGCATACGGCTCCTGTCGCACGCCTGGATGAGGTGCTGGCCGCGCGGCAACCGGTGCTGCAGTGTCTGAAATAGCACCCTGTGACACAAATATGCGTGGCGCATTTCACAAGATGCGCCACGCATACCCGTGATACAGATTGCTGTCGGTGGATAGGGCGGTTGGATTGCGCGGAAAACGCATGACCAGATGCGTAACCGCTCAATCCTCATTATCCATTAAGAAAGAGTTACTCCGTCCTCAATCCCCAACTAGCTTTCTCCTCCTTGTCTGGGAACCGTGTCAGTACAGTCGCCCAGACATGCAGTGGCACTTTGTCGCCACTGGTCAAGTCCTTGATTGCCTTGACTGTCCCCTCCTCACCATGCGAAGTAGGAAATATACCGATCTCAGCACCTGGCTCATTGTAGCGCTTGTCCACATAAGCCATGCCAATTTGCCGCCCACCCACTAGCGTGCAACTCGTTACTCGGCCAATGTATTGACCACGTTTGTTGATGACTGGATCGCCAGCGCGCAAAGCCCGAACTCCTGTCTCGTTGACACGAAAGCGCACCACCTCCATCTTTTTGCTGAGTTCTATCTCCAGGCAGTGTCTGCGGCCAATGAAGAATGGCTTGTGGAATTTGATGTAAGGCGCAAAGCCAGCTTCAGATGGCGAGATATTGTAATCCCCCGCCAGTTCATGCCCATATAGTGGCAATCCAGCCTCAATGCGCGTGGAATCACGAGCAGCTAGTCCACACGGCTTCAGGCCGAATGCTGCTCCTTTCTCCAGCAGCAAATTCCAAAGCTCGACGACACGATCAGGATGTACCAGTAGCTCGAAGCCCCATTCCTCGCCGGTGTAACCAGTACGGGCAATAATCAAATCAAAGCCAGCCAATTCGGTGTGGATATGGTCGGTACGCCGCAGGCGAGCCAGCTTGCGCTTAATCATTTCATCGTCTGTCAGGCTTTGGAGAATGGGCAGCGAGTTGGGACCTTGTAATGCTAGATCCACGCGTTGATCTGCCCCACTGCTGGGATCTTTCAGACTGCGAATAATGGCCTGTCCTTCGATCTCCATAGCAGGATTGTCTCGGTCAATAACAACCTGTCGCGAGTTCACTGCACGTAGCCAGGCAAGATCTTTCTCCTCATTGACCGCGTTCACGATGAGCAAGTAGCGATCCCAAGCTAGGCGGTACATCATAAAGTCGTCTATCACGTTGCCGTCAGGATCGAGAAAATAGGCATAGGCCGATTGTCCAGGGTCAATCCAGCGTGCGTAGTTGCTGGCGACGACATCTAGAAAACTGGCTGCATGTTCCCCTGAAACCTCCAGCACTCCCATGTGTGCCACGTCAAACAAGCCGGCAGCCGAACGCACAGCCTGATGCTCCTCCCCTACACTGCTGTACCAGACTGGCATCTCCCAGCCGGCAAAGGGTATGATCTTGGTGGTACGTTTGCGGTGCTCGTCATACAATGGCGTGCGCTTCAGTGGAGCATTCTCTGGCTCGCGCCAGATAAATTCTTGCTTCTTTGCTGCCTGCTCTTTGACCGAGTTCAGGACGGGTTTTAGCGCTGCTTGTCCTACGAAATACGGCTTGGTCAGGCAGAACCAGGATTTCTGTGGCCCTATGTATAGCTCCTGTGCCGTAGGACGCTCAGCAGTGTAATCTGGCAAATCCGCCCGTGCGCGCAAGGATTGACGCAGTTCCTCGCCACGAGGCGTGGCACCCTCTTCTATCAACCTGTTCCACAGGCTTGCTGCTTCTTCTGGATGCACCAGTATCTCCATGCGGACATCACCAACGCCATATCCTAACCTGATGACAAAAACCGGTATGTCCGCCAGCTTCCCGTGCCATACCGAACCTTCGCTGAGTTGTGGCATACCCATCCGTTGCAACAAGTCTGGTCCGCCAGGACCAACCATTGCCAGGTTGACCAAACGAAGGCTTGGATCCTGCAATTCGTCCTCGCCTAAATCCTCGATGACCACAGGGCCTTCCACCTTGCGGAAGATGTCTTCAGGATCGAAGAGGACATAGCCATCGCTCAATCCGCGTAGCCAGGATTTGACTTTGGTAGTGTTCAGAGGATTGGTCAGCATTAAGTACACATCGCGCCCGCGTTTATCGGCTTCCAGGCGTAATATGGCCACATCGTCCAGCAACACGCCGTCCTTGTCTAGGAGAAGGGCACGCTGGGCCTGGTAAGGTGCGAGCAAAGCGACGTTGTTAGTAGAAACCTGTTGTAGAAATGACTTAGCTCTCCAACCGCTGATACGTAGCACGCTTGTATCGCTCGTGTCGAGCAATAAGGCATCGCTTTGCGTTGCCACTCGCTTATCTAGCGCAGGCAGGCCCATGGCTTGCTTAGGCGCAGGCATCTCTGGGATGACCATGAAGTGAGGATAGCCCAGGCCCCGAGGTTTGGTCTCGGATTGAATACGCATTGCAAGCGCGTCTACATCCCGTCTGGCTGCTTCCAGTACATCGAGGTCAATCTTGCCTCGTGGTAATTCGCCTATCAAGCCAATGTACTTGAATGGTTGGATATTGGTTACCACCCGGGCAATGATCTCTGCCAGTTCATCCAGATGCTCTGGCCCCATACCCCGTTGTGTAACCCATGGTGTGCCCATGCGAATGCCGCTGCCCAGAGCGGTAAGCTCATCCCCAGGAATGGTGTTCTTGTTGACTACAATTCCACACAGATCCAGTATGCGCGCGGCTATTTCACCACGCAGTGGGAAACCTGTCTTTGTTTTGATCCCACGCAGGTCCACTACCAGCAAGTGGGTGTCCGTTCCGCCATAGGCAAGCTTCAATCCTCGCTTAGCCAGTGAATCCGCAAAAGCCTTGGCATTCTCCACAATGGCATATTGCAGACGGCGGAATTTTTCTGTCTGTGCAATTTTGAATGCTACCGCCATAGCAGCAAATTTGTTCACATGAGGTCCGCCTTGTTCACCCGGGAAAACGGCTGCGTCTATCATCTGCGCTTTTTCTTCATCCGTGGTCATGATAACTGCCCCACGTGGTCCGCAAATGGTCTTGTGCGTAGTGAAAGTAACGACATCTGCGTAACCAATTGGGCTGGGATAGGCGCCTACAGCAGCCATGCCAGCGGTATGGGCAATGTCTGCCATCAACAGAGCTCCCACTTCATCTGCAATTGCTCTGAATTTAGCCCAGTCGGGCGCCCAAGGATAGGAAGTATAGCCAGCGACGATGATCTTCGGGCGATGTTCGCGCGCCAGGGCCATGATGGCATCATAGTTCAATCGCTCTGTGTTGCCATCTACATTGTAGGAAATAACCTTGTACAACCGACCCGATAGGTTGAACTCACTGCCATGTGTAAGATGGCCTCCTTGGAACAAGTTCATGCCCATCAGAGTATCGCCAGGACGCAGGAATGTCTGGTACACCGCCAGGTTCGCTGCTGCGCCAGAAAGAGGCTGTACATTGACATAAATATTCTCCGCTGGGATCTCTTTTGTGGCAAAGCATTGAGCACACCGACGTTGCGCCAGAGTTTCAATAAAATCAGCATACTCAACTCCTTTGTAGAACCGGCGGTCACTATAGCGGCGATAGTAGGCAAGTTGATGTGCGTGTTCCAGGACGAGTTCTTCCTCTTCGCGCGTCATCCGCAGCGGTGGATACCCCTCGGCGTAAATGTTGTTAAAGACCGAACCTAGTGCTTGCCGCACCGCACGAGGAGCTATGCTCTCAGAAGGAATGAGGATAAAACGCCTGGCCTGACGCTCTTCTTCAAAGCGAATGATTAGATCTGTGTCAGGATCCACCTCAGCAATATCTACGTTGAAAAAGTCACTGTAATGTCCATCTTTCATAGTAGCACTCCTTTGTGTATTCCAGTTTGGATAATCAATAGACCAGCCTGCTCATTTGACCAATACAAGCCACGTTGGCTAACTCAGTCTCATGGCTATAACTTATCACCTGCATTCCCCTTCTGCCAGACAGTATGATCCACATAGCGTGGTACATCTACTCCTGAACGCGCCCAGGCTGCTTCCACCAGAGCATAGAGCCCGCCGGCGACCAATGAATGACCTCCCAAGACGACTGGTACCGGCGCTGACATCGCTGCTTCAGTGAACTCGCGTATAGTCGTATCTACGATGTACTGCGGGCGACGGAGGTCTGAATTGTAGCGGTCGCCCGCCGGTGGCCATACGCCCAGATGCGCAAAGAGAACCCGACTGTCCAAAAAAACGGCTTGGCCGAGTTCAGCCAACGTCGCGAAGAAACGCTTTGGCCCTACCTGTTGATAATAATAGCCCAATATAGAACGAGCTTCACCACGCGCTTGGCGGCCACTGGCGCGCATGCCACGTTCCTCAGCGAGTACACGCACCCGGCACGCAGTCTCGCGTTCCAGGTATTCCCAGACTGCGGCGGACACGCGCCCAGCGACCAAGATTTCTGCGTTGCGGTCAACTAGCCGCTGCATTGCCTGCTCGATATGCGTGGTATCCCAACACAAGTTGTCCAGGAAGATGCGCGTATGCATTCCCACGCCAGGATGGGCAGTCAGAATCATCAGGTCAGTGGGCGTGTCTACATCGAATTGAGTGGAGGCACGCCTGGGAAGGGATTCGTTAGGCAAACCCGCTTTCTCAGCGAGCACCCACCCTAAATCGTTGTCTATAGCAGGCGGCTCAATCCGATCCAGCACATCCGCCGGAGCGAACGCTGCAAAGTCGGTGGAGTAAAAGTTGTTGGTGATGAGGGCCTTGTCAGCCGAGTATAGGCGTTGTATGATATGGGACATTTCATCAGGCGAAAGCAAAGCACCGCTGCCACCACCCATGTAAAAAAGCCGTTTAGCGTGGTACTTCGCCACCAGAGCGCGCAGATGCCGACCAAAATGAAAAGAACTACTAGGTGAATCCAATTCTACTGTCACCCCTTGAGCCTGTGCCCATTCGGCCAAGGCTGGGGAGTTGGTACTCAGCACAATCTGGGGGATGTCTGGTACTTTCTGCGCTCGCTCGATAATGTCCTGCGTGATAGCCTGGCGGGCACCAGCCATGATCTGTTCAACGTCAGTAGCAGTGTGGATACCGGTCATGATCAGCAGGATGGTCTCTTTCAATCACACCTCCTGGTGGCATTATAGCCCTGCGGCTTACTTTCTGTCAAGACAGGTGAACTACTTGTCAATTGGTTAGAAACGAGGTACAATTATAATAGAACAGGAGCAAATTCTTAGATAAAACTCCAAGGAGGTTGCTGATCATGGGGGTTGAGAAAGGAACGTGGAAAGTAAAAGTAGGACTAGCGCAGATGCTCAAGGGCGGGGTGATTATGGATGTTGTGACACCCGAGCACGCCAGGATAGCGGAAGATGCGGGTGCTTGTGCCGTGATGGCGCTGGAGCGGGTGCCTGCCGACATCCGGGCGCATGGTGGAGTGGCGCGCATGAGCGATCCCGAACTTATTCTGCGCATCATGGACGCTGTTACCATTCCCGTTATGGCCAAGTGCCGCATAGGCCACTTTGTCGAAGCGCAAGTGCTTGAGGCGATAGGCGTAGATTACATAGACGAAAGCGAAGTGCTTACGCCAGCGGACGAAGAGCATCACATAGATAAGCACCAGTTCAAAGTCCCGTTTGTCTGCGGCTGCCGAAATCTGGGCGAGGCCCTGCGGCGTATCGCTGAAGGAGCGGCGATGATCCGCACCAAAGGAGAAGCCGGCACAGGAAATGTTGTGGAGGCTGTGCGACACGCGCGGGCTGTGTTGGGTGCCATTCGACGCCTGCAAAGCATGGCTCCCGAAGAATTGATGGCTGCCGCCAAAGAAATGGGGGCTCCCTATGAGCTCGTGGTAGAGGTTGCCAAAGAGGGTCGATTGCCGGTAGTCAATTTCGCTGCTGGTGGTATCGCTACACCCGCTGACGCTGCCATGATGATGCAACTGGGTATGGATGGTGTTTTTGTCGGCTCTGGCATTTTCAAGTCAGAAAACCCGGCTCGCCGTGCCAGAGCGATTGTGCAGGCTGTTACTTATTATAATGAACCCAGGATCATTGCCGAAGTATCCAAGGGTCTGGGTGAACCCATGCATGGCCTGGAGATTGCAGCTATCCCGGAGACCGAGCGCTTGGCAGTAAGAGGATGGTGAGATGGCAATATACGGGGTTTTGGCCTTGCAAGGAGATTTCCTCGAGCATGTGCAGGTATTGCGTGACCTGGGAGTCGAAGCAAGAGAGGTTCGCCTTCCCGAGCATCTGCAGGGCTTGGATGGTTTGATCATCCCTGGTGGCGAGAGTACCACAATTGGCAAGCTGGCAGCAACATACCAATTAATCGAGCCAATACGCCGCATGGCGAATGAAGGCATCCCTATATGGGGCACTTGTGCTGGGATGATTATGCTTGCCAAGGATGTTGGCCAAAATCAACCCCTTATCGGGGTAATGGACATTGCCGTGAAACGAAATGCGTTTGGTCGGCAGGTGGATAGCTTTGAAACAGACCTGCTCATCCCTTCATTGGATGCGGTGAGCACAGCAGAAGAGCAAGGGAAACCTTTCCGTGCCATCTTCATCCGTGCACCCTATATCCAGAGAGTAGGCAGCGGAGTGGAAGAACTGGCCCATCTAGCTGATGGGACGGTGGTTGCTGCCAGACAGGGTAACCTGCTGGCAACGGCCTTCCATCCCGAGCTGACCGATGACACCAGGTTTCACCGCTACTTCTTGAGCATGAAACCTTGAAGGCCGTGCTCCAAGGAGACTGATGATTACGCCGTTCGGGTTGCGCCACATCAGGTTGGTGCAGCAATTGCAAAGCGACTGCGCTATTCTTGATCTCAAAAGAGCTTTCCTTGATGAGCCGGTCACGCCTTTGCGTGCTGCTCTGCGGGAGTACTTTTTGAAATCGCATCAGGGTACTTTTACCTATGTGCTGCAAACTCTAGATCGTGAGAAAAGGTTGCGTGGCTTTGCACAGGCAAAGACACACAAGTCTGGCTTGGCATGGAACTTGGTGTGTATGGCCCCTGCTCTAGACAACCAGACCATGCCCGCTCGATTGCAAGCTGAAGAAGCGGCTACGATCTGGTATCGCCTGCTTCTACATCTTTGCATTGCCGCTGGAGAGCGTCGTGTGCAGCGCTTGTTTGCCTGGCTACCGGTGGATAGTCCTGCCGAAGAAGTGTTTCGTCAGGCCGGCTTTGTTGCCTATTGCCATGAGCATTTGTTTCGGCACTCGTCTGCTGGGATGAAAACAGGCAAAGTGAGCACACGCATAACGCCCCTGCGACCGAGTGATCGGTTCGATGTACAAAAGTTATATCACAGGATCACCCCGAGGATGGTCCTTCAGGCAGAGGAGTTGAATAACCAGCAGAGCAACTCCTCGTTATGCTTGACTTATGTCCTGGATTCTGAGCAGGGCTACGTGTTGCATGGCCAAAATGGGGAGGGGGAGGGCTATTTACACATCGCATCAGGTCCACGTGGCATCTGCCTGCGCTTGCTGACCCACCCAGGTGCAAGCGACTGTGCTGCTGAATTGCTAGATCATGCTCTGGCTATGCTGAGCCCTAGCCTCTCACAGCACCTATATTGCGTCGTGCGTGGCTTTGAAGGGAACATACAGAGTGTGTTGGAAGAACGAGGGTTTGCGCTTACCAATACGTATTCTTTGCTGGTCAAGCACACTACTGTGAGGATAAAGGAACCAGCGCGCAAACTGGTTCCAGTGTTGGAGAAGAAAGCAGAAATTGCGCCTACTGTTTCGCGCAGCGAAGCAGAACAACAAGCGCGCTAGATATTTTGATATTTCATGAGTTCATTTGAAGTGAGGTTGCTAAGTGGCAAAGTTGGAAATTACAGATGATTTAGACGCTTTGATTGCAGTCTTACCACCGCCTATAGCTGCGTCCCTACAGGCTGCCAATCGCAGCGAAGACCTATTAGAGATCATATTGGATTTAGGGCGTCGGCCTGAGGCACGTTTCGTGGACCAAGAGATCGAATTGAGCCAGCAGGAGGTCACACAGGCTGAGATTGACTACGTGGTCAGTCGCATTGGCGATTTCGGTGATGACAACCGTGCAGGGATAGAGCGTACGCTTCATCGCATCTCGGCTATCCGCAACCGGCAAGGGCGCATTGTGGGACTCACCTGTCGCGTTGGACGGGCAGTATACGGCACTATCGATATCATTCGCGATATCGTGGAGTCGGGCAAAAGCATCATGCTTTTGGGGCGTCCTGGCGTGGGGAAGACAACCATGCTGCGCGAGGTGGCGCGTGTCTTAGCAGAGAAAAAACGCGTTGTTGTGGTGGATACATCCAACGAAATCGGCGGTGATGGAGATATCCCGCATCCAGCTATTGGTCGGGCACGGAGAATGCAGGTGAAAACACCTGCTATGCAACATGCCGTGATGATCGAAGCGGTGGAAAACCACATGCCGGAAGTGATTGTCATAGACGAGATGGGCACCGAACTGGAAGCTGCTGCAGCGAGGACGATTGCTGAGCGAGGCGTGCAGTTGGTAGCAACAGCCCATGGCAATACGTTGGAGAACTTGATGATGAACCCAACTTTGTGCGATCTGGTTGGCGGCATCCAAACCGTGACCTTGAGTGATGAAGAAGCGCGCCGGCGAGGCACGCAGAAATCGGTCCTGGAACGCAAAGCCCCACCAACTTTTGATGTGGTGATCGAAATCCAGGATTGGGATCGCCTGGCAGTGCGTCACGATGTCGCTGAGGCGGTGGATGCTATCCTGCGCGGACGTCAGATACCTCCCGAAATCCGCTATCGAGATGGCAGTGGGGAAATCCACATCGAGAAAGCAACAACCTACTCTGAGACACGACAGAAAGCACCCCCAGGTGCATTTGAGCAACCAGTGGAAAAGCCTTCTCGGACTTTGCGTATCTTCCCATATGGGATCAGTCAGAATCGGTTGCGTCAGGCCAGCAAAGCCTTGAACCTACCAGTCGTTATCGTCAGTGATCTGGGTGAGGCTGACATACTCATGACGTCAAAGAGCTATTATCGTAAGCGACCGCAAGCGATTACCGATGCAGAGCGTGCTGGCCTGCCCGTCTACGTGCTGCGCAGCAACACTGTAACACAGATGGAGAATTGCCTGGCCGATATCTTTGGCCTGGAACCCGTAACTGATCCTTTCTCGGCAGCCATGCAGGAAACCCAGGAAGCCATTGATAGGATACTACGCGGTGAGCGCTCATCGATCGAATTGTCTCCACAGGAAGCCTTCGTGCGCAGACGACAACATGAAATGGCCCGCGCGGCCAATCTTATGTCATACAGCAAAGGCAAAGAACCTTATCGTCGAGTGCGTATCCACCAATAGAAGCAAAGTCGCGATGGGTTGCTTAATTACTTTTGAAGGCCCAGATGGTAGCGGCAAAACAACACAGATTCAGGCCCTGCATGCTTATCTCGCTCGAGCAGGATATCCAGTCCTGCTTGTGCGAGAACCAGGGGGAACGGATATTGGTGATCAGATACGTGCTATCCTGCACGATGTCAAAAATATCAGCATGTTGCCCAATGCGGAAGCGCTGCTTTACTCCGCATCGCGTGCGCAACTTGTTGGCCAGACCATCCGGCCAGCTTTGTTAGCGGGGTTGGTTGTGTTGTGCGATCGGTATGCGGAATCGACACTGGCATATCAAGGGTATGGTCATGGTCTGGACATAGAGCTGCTGAAGGCTATTACCCTTTTTGCCACGGGTGGTTTGCGCCCCGATCTCATCATCTATCTCGATATCGATGTGGAAGAGGGCCTGCGGCGAAGGGAAGGCAGTTTCCGTGCAGGTGCAGGGGAATGGAACCGCATGGATCAGCAAGAATTAGACTTTCACCGTCGCGTGCGAGATGGTTATCTGCAAATGGCAGCCGCAGAACCAGAACGCTGGTTTATTGTGGATGCCGCAGGCCCAATCGCCTCGATACAAAGGTCCATTCGTAACCGTGTGAAAAAACTCTTGGTGGAGAAGCAGATTGAACCGTCCAGCTTCTGAGGAGTTGTCTACTCCTCGGGGCTATATAGGGCTGGAGAGGAGGCTGGCAAGATGAAACTTATTCTCAGCATTGTTCATAGCGACGATGCCGAGGCGCTCATTCGGGCTTTGGAACAAAAAGGGCATCGCTGTACCAAGATTAGCACTACTGGAGGGTTTCTGCGCGAGGGGAATGCCACCATCTTAATTGGCGCTGAAGAATCTTACGTGGACGAAATCCTCGCCATTATTCAAGAAAACTGCCATGCCAGGACACAGTTAGTCAGCCCTTTACCACCAGTTGCAGAAGCCGGGGAATTTTATATCCCCAAGCCAGTGGAGGTGCAAGTAGGCGGTGCAACCGTTTTTGTTTTGAACGTGGAGCGCAGTGAAAAGTTCTAAAGCTCGTCTTCTGCGCTGCCAAGGCCAGCCATTTCTGAAGCAGCACCTGGACCTAGCTCGGGCATGGCCGCTTCGATTTCTTCCGGTGATTGCCCAGATTCCAGACGATCAACAATTTCATGAAATTCATCGCCCAGATCTTCGCCTGCTTCGGCGGACATTTTCTTCATCCAGCGAGCAATGCTGCGAGGATCGTTCTCGTCGAGATCGCCAAGGGCGGCATCGTCGGCTAGTGCTTCCAATCTCGCTTCTTCCGACTTGAGCACGGCAACACGGGACACGAGGCGGTCTAATTCATCGTGTCCGCAGTATGTGCATTTTGGCCTGGCAGTTTCAATTTCGCTAAAACTGCGCAGGAGAATTGCTACCCGGCGATGACATTTACGGCAGCGGTATTCATAGATCGGCATAGAACTTCCTACCCCGTAAAGCGAATTCGTTTGCTCGTTATTATATAATAATTGAGTCAGGGTTGCAAGTGTAAATCAGGATGATACTGCCAGCACCAGTGTAATGCGGAGTACAAAAGATGGGCACAACCCCTTTATATGAGCCAGAAACATCCTCTACGAACATGGAAGGCACGCCAGATTTGCGGCCGTACTTAGAGCATCCTAATCCACTCCTCATCGTAGTATCAGGTCCTTCCGGTGTAGGCAAGGATAGCGTGATCAAACGTATGAAAGAACTGCATTACCCCTTTCACTTCGTGATCACTGCGACTACCAGACCTCCTAGGAAAGGCGAAATACATGGGGTGGATTATTTTTTCCTCTCGGAGGAAGAGTTTGTACAACTGATGCAAAGGGGAGAGCTTTTGGAACATGCGTGGGTCTATGGCGAATACAAGGGTGTGCCAAAAGAGCAGGTACGTCGCGCTTTGGCCAGCGGGCAGGATGTGATCATGCGTCTGGATGTACAGGGAGCCGCTAGCGTGCGACGCCTCGTGCCAGATGCCATTCTGATCTTTTTACTTCCCGGCTCAGAAGAGGAATTGCTCAACCGCCTGCGCAAACGAGGCACAGAATCCAATGAAGCTTTGCAGCGGCGTATCGCCACGCTGCGAGAAGAGATGAAACACATCGGCGAATTTGACTATGCCGTTGTAAACCGCGAAGGTCAGCTGGATAGCGCAGTCGAGAAAATAACCGCGATTATCACCGCCGAAAAATGCCGTACGAAACAGCGGGTGATCCAGTTATAGGACAAAGGAGGGGAAAATGGCTCGGGCTGATTCTAGCAGCGTGCGTCGCTCTGTGATTGCCGGGACCTGGTATCCTGGCAATGCTACGCAGTTACGCACCATGATAGATGAATTTCTGGACAATGTGCCCCTACGTAAGTTGGAGGGTGATTTGGTGGGACTGATTGCTCCCCATGCTGGCTATGTATACTCAGGACAAGTCGCTGCTTATGCTTATGCTCAATTGCGTGATAAGGTTTTCTCCAGGGTTGTGATTGTGTCTCCGGTGCATCGCATCTATCCAGGGCGTTTCGCCGTTACGGACAAGTCCTTCTATGAGACCCCCCTCGGGCTGGTGCGCGTTGATGCGGAGTTGCTTCAGGCTGTGGAGCGTGTCACCAAACTTAACCGCGTGTCACAGGATATGGAGCATTCGTTGGAGATTCAGTTGCCTTTTCTTCAACACGTGCTGGGTGATTTCGCTCTCACTCCGATCATGATGGGTGAACAGGATTGGGACTCCGCAGTGGAATTGGGCGAGGCGCTAGCGCAAGCAATCGGCCAAGAGCAAGTTCTGCTAGTGGCTAGCACAGATCTCTCCCATTTTCACCGCTATGATATGGCAGTACGGCTAGACCAATTGGTGCTAGATCATATTACTGCCTACGATCCTGCAGGTCTAGCGCGTACGCTTGCCATGCAGAAAGCCGAAGCCTGTGGCGGTGGCCCCGTGATGGCAGTCATGGTGGCGGCGCAGAAGCTAGGTGCCAATCGCGCTGAGCTGCTCAAATACATGAATTCCGGTGACGTAACTGGCGATCGTAGCAGTGTGGTGGGATATGCTGCTGTTGCGTTGCTGCGACAGTGAAAGCACAGGACCGAGGAAAGAGTCTTGACAGGGAATGAGGTGAGCTCGAAGGCAGCATTTGCCGAAGTAGTCGTGCGTTCGCCAGTGGGACGCGGGGCTATCTTGCCCAAGCGCGGCGAAGGTGTATCGAGTCGCTCTAACCTTCGACAAACTTTTCATTATTCCATCCCCGCTCATTTGCAGGACAAGGTAGTGCCTGGGCAGTTGGTATGGGTGCCATTCGGCTCGCGCCAGTTGCCTGCTATTGTCGTGTCTCTGTCTACTGTATGCCCTGTTGCCACGACTAAGGATATCCTGAGCATCATTGATCCACATCCTGTGCTTGCTCCTTATCAGATAGAGCTAATGTATTGGATCAGCGAGTACTATCGGACACCGCTCCATGTCGTGGCATGGGGCATGTTTCCCCCAGGGGTAAGCTGGCAAACTGAGACCATGCTCTATCTAGAGGAAGGCGCTGCAACAACTTCTCCTGACCCTGAAGAGCGTTGCGTGCTTGAACTGCTGTATCAACACGGGCCCATGCCCTTAGAACAAATAAGGCGTCGGCTCAAGCTGAAGCGGTGGCGTTCTGTCCTTGAGCGCATGGTGCGCAAAGGTTGGTTGCGCAAGCAAATGGAAGTGAAAGGCCCGCGGGTTAAACCAAAGACAGAACCCACTGTGCACCTCATGTCCGCTCCTGGAGAGGAAGCTATGGCGACCTTGTCGAGGGCACCGCTACAACAGGCAGTTTTGACCTACCTATTGCAGCGTGCTCACAGGCAGGGGGGCACATTCCCAGTGGTTGTACCTCTAGCCGAACTCTGTGCAGAGGTAGGGATAAAGCGGAACATTGTGGATCGCTTGGTCGAACGTGGCCTGTTGCAGATAGGGCAGCGCGAGGTGCGCCGAGACCCATTGGCAGGACGCGAGTTTGTCACCACCGAGCCACCCAAGTTCACCCCGGACCAGGAGGCTGCCTGGCAAAGCATTGCCAACGCGTTGGAATCAAGAAAGGGGCAGGTCTTCCTCCTGCATGGCGTAACAGGCAGCGGCAAGACGGAGATCTATCTGCGGGCTCTTGCAGAAGTAGTCGAGCAGGGTGGGCAGGGCATTGTGCTGGTGCCTGAGATTGCTTTGACGCCGCAGACTATACGCCGTTTTGCGGCGCGCTTCCCAGAACGGCTGGCAATCTTGCATAGCAAGTTGTCCAGCGGTGAGCGCTACGATGAGTGGAGGCGCATTCGCGAAGGAAAAGCGGACATTGTGGTTGGCCCGCTCTCAGCAATCTTCGCTCCTTTGCCCCGTTTGGGGCTGATCGTAGTGGATGAGGAGCACGAGTGGACTTATAAGCACCAGGAAATGCCTTGCTATCATGCGCGGGATGTGGCGGTGAAACTGGCGGAATTGACTGGAGCTATTGTCATCCTGGGCAGCGCTACGCCAGACATCACGACTTATTATCGCGCTCAGCGTGGAGAGTACAAGCTGCTGCAACTGCCGAAGCGGATTATGGGGCACCAACGCAGCATAGAGCAGCAACGCAAACAATTTCATATCAATGATCAACGGGAGCAGGTGAAAACGCTTGGGCCGGAGTACGAAGATGCTCGCTATATGGATCTCCCTCCTGTTGAAGTGGTGGACCTGCGTGCAGAACTGCGTGCGGGCAATCGTAGCCCGTTCAGTCGCGCGCTGCAGAAGGCCATGCAAGTAGCACTGGCTGCAGATGAGCAAGTAATCCTCTTCTTGAATCGGCGCGGTGCTGCTACGTTCGTCATGTGCCGTGATTGTGGCTATGTCGTCAAATGCCCTGGTTGTGACGTTGCATTGACCTACCACAGCGACAACGATAACTTGCTCTGCCATCATTGCAACTTTCAGTGTTCCGTCCCTACCGCCTGTCCACAATGTGGCAGCAAGCGTATCCGTTTCTTCGGGATTGGCACGCAAAAAGTTGAACAGTTGGTACGCGAACTCTTTCCGAAAGCGCGCGTCCTGCGCTGGGATCGGGATGTGACTGGCGGCAAAGACGCACACGAAGAAATCTTGGCCAAATTCGTCAGCCACCAGGCCGATGTGTTGATTGGCACACAGATGATCGCAAAGGGCTTGGATTTACCCCTGGTCACGTTGGTCGGGGTTGTTACTGCAGACACAGCATTGCATCTGCCTGATTTTCGCGCCAGCGAGCGCACTTTCCAGTTATTGACTCAGGTCGCTGGACGCGCTGGGCGTAGCATCTTAGGCGGTAAGGTGATCATTCAGACCTACGCCTCGGAACACTTTTGTATTCAGGCTGCCAGTCGCCATGACTACGAGGGCTTCTATCGGCGGGAACTTGAATTCCGCCGCCAACAGGGATATCCACCTTTTAGTCGTCTGGTGAGGCTGCTTTTTACGCACACCAGTGCCAAAAGATGTCAGGAAGAAGCCGAGAAACTACACCACCTGCTCAACACCCAAATAGCCCGGCTGGGGCTGTCCGAGGTCCACTGTATCGGTCCTGCGCCTTGCTTCATCGAACGGCTTCGCGGGCGATTCCGCTGGCAGATCGTATTACGAGGCCCTGATCCCACCAAACTGCTTGCCGACCTTCCTTTGCCCCTGGGTTGGCAGGTGGATGTAGACCCGGTCAGCCTTCTCTAACCATGGTAAAAGTTTGGCCGCTGGCTCTACTTTTTTATCGCCTCCTATCAGTGAAACAGTTATTTGCCCGGATGCGTTCACCCGTTTGACATGTAGCAATGCAAGTCACCCTATCCCCGTTTGGACAATTGGAACAGATGTGCTATAATATATGATGCAGAGGCTCGGTAATGGAGTGAGAAATGGCAGAATTTCAGCTCGTGTCGGACATGAAGCCCACAGGCGACCAGCCTCAAGCGATTGCCAAACTGGTCGAGGGGCTTAAGCGAGGATATAAACATCAAACACTGCTGGGTGTTACAGGCTCTGGCAAGACCTATGTCATGGCCAACATCATCGCCCAGGTGCAACGCCCTACTTTGGTGTTGTCGCACAACAAAACGTTGGCTGCTCAGCTTTACAGCGAATTCCGTGAATTCTTCCCCCACAATGCCGTAGAATATTTTGTGAGCTACTATGATTACTATCAGCCAGAGGCCTATCTGCCACAGACTGATACGTACATCGAGAAGGATGCAGATATCAATGAAGAGATCGATCGCTTGCGCTTGGCGGCGACTTCTTCCCTGCTGACACGGCGGGACGTCATCATCGTCGCCAGCGTGTCTTGCATCTACAACATTGGTTCACCTGAAGAATATGGTCAGGATGTAGTACAATTGCGGCGCGGAGAGACCAGGCGTCGAGAGCGTTTGCTTCGCCACCTGACCGAGATCTTTTATCAGCGCAATGACACAGATTTCCATCGAGGATGTTTCCGCGCGCGTGGCGATACAGTGGACATCTTTCCTGCTTACCGCGAAACAGCCTTACGGGTGGAGTACTGGGGCGATACGATCGAGCGCATCACGGAGATCGATCCATTGACCGGTGAAATTCTCTACGAACACGATTTTGTCCAAATCTTCCCAGCAAAACATTTCATCACAAACCGCGAGCGGCTCGAGGCCGCCCTGAAAGCAATTGAGGCTGAGCTCGAGGAGCGTCTAGCCGTCCTGAAACAGCAGGGCAAACTGCTGGAAGCACAACGCCTGGAACAGCGCACCCGATATGATATCGAGATGATGTGTGAAGTAGGTTACTGCTCCGGCATTGAGAACTACTCACGGCATCTGTCTGGCCGTGCACCAGGTCAACAGCCCTGGACGTTACTCGACTATTTCCCAGATGACTATTTATTGTTCGTAGACGAGTCGCATATCACGCTGCCGCAAGTACATGGCATGTACAATGGTGATCGAGCCCGCAAAGAAGTCTTGGTAGAATATGGCTTCCGCCTGCCTTCTGCATTGGACAACCGGCCCCTTCGTTTTGAAGAATTCGAGCGGCACATCAATCAGGCCATCTACACTTCTGCCACGCCAGGCCCCTATGAACTGAAACACTCGCAGCAGGTAGTGGAACAGATCATTCGCCCTACGGGATTAGTTGATCCTGAGATCATCGTGCGCCCCACCAAGGGACAGATTGACGATTTGCTCGCAGAAATCAACCGACGCGTGCAGCGAGGCGAGCGTGTGCTGGTGACCACCCTCACCAAGCGCATGGCCGAAGACTTGGCTGATTACCTGTTGGAGATGGGAGTTAAGGTACACTACTTGCACTCGGAAATCCAGACCATCGAACGTGTACAAATCTTACGTGATCTACGCCTGGGCGTGTACGATGTGGTAGTGGGCATCAACTTGTTGCGCGAGGGCTTGGACTTACCCGAAGTTTCGCTGGTTGCCATCCTCGATGCGGACAAAGAGGGCTTCTTACGCAGCAAGAACTCGCTCATCCAGACTATTGGACGTGCTGCGCGCCATGTGCACGGTCAGGTCATTATGTATGCCGACGACGTTACGGAATCCATGCGCGAAGCCATTGATGAGACCAACCGCCGACGCCAGATTCAATTGCGGTACAACGAAGAGCACAATATTATACCAACGAGCATCATCAAGGAAATCCGTGACCTTACGGACCGCGTTCGTGTGGCAGCAGAACAACGTGCGGAATATGTTGTGAGCAAGGACATTCCGAAAGACGAACTTTTCCGACTGATTAGCGAACTCGAAAAGCAGATGAAAGCTGCGGCTGCCCAACTAGAGTTCGAGAAAGCCGCTCTGCTGCGCGATCAGATTATAGAGTTGCGTCGTGGCCTGGAAGACGAAACCGTGCCTGAGTGGGAACGGGTGCGAAAAGCCACCCTGCCTGCCAGGCGAAGATAAAGGAGTGATGTATCCCTTCCCTATGAAACTCGCAGGAGCCTACCATGTTTACCCAGTGGTCCCAAACGCTGCTTGTGAATACGATGAGCCCCAGTTACCTCCGGCTTCATGCTAGCGGTCTGCTCAAAGATCGTATCGAACAGGCTTATGAGATACTAAGCCATTGCACTCTTTGTCCCCGCGATTGTGGTGTGAACCGCTTGGCAGGTGAGAAAGGTTACTGTCAGGCTGGGGCGGATCCTGTTGTTGCCAGTTGGAATGCTCACCCGTGGGAAGAGCCACCCATCAGTGGCACAAATGGGTCGGGCACCATCTTTTTCACCTATTGCACCGGGCGTTGTATGTTCTGTCAGAATTATCCAATTAGTCAACTCGGCATAGGGCAGCAAGTCACTGTACAGCGCCTGGCTGAGATGATGCTGGAACTTCAGGCACGCGGATGCCACAATATCAACTTGGTAACCCCCACGCATTTTGTGCCGCAGATCCTCGCTGCCCTAGCTATCGCTGCCGAAGGAGGTCTGCACCTGCCACTGGTCTATAACTCTAGCGGCTATGAGGCAGTGGAAACACTTCGTCTGCTCGATGGCATCGTGGACATCTACCTGCCTGACGCCAAATATGCTGACAACGAAATCGCACGTCGCCTGTCTGGATTTCGGGGCTACGTAGAGGCCAATCGCACAGCTCTGAAGGAGATGTTCCGGCAAGTTGGCCCTGAGCTCCTGCTCGACGAAAATGGGATGGCACTGCGCGGCATGATTATTCGCCACATGGTACTACCTGAGGGATTGGCAGGGACGCGTCAAGTCCTGGCTTGGATAGCTTGTGAGCTCTCGCCATCTGTTCATATCAGCCTGATGTCTCAGTACTTCCCAGCACACAAAGCAGTGGGCGATCCGGTCTTGGGGCGCAGGATAACGGATGAGGAATACCTCGAAGCACTGGCAGCATTTGATGAGCTTGGCCTAGAGCGTGGGTGGAGACAAGAATATTGCGAGGAGTAAATCCTTTATGTGCACCAAAGTTGCATTTATTACGATCTTGATGTAAAATGAAAGTGAGTCTTTTGATAGGCGAAAGGAGTCAGTGGGCAAATGGTGGAAGATAGCGGTAGAGCAAAAGCTCTGGAGATCACTGTGTCCCAACTGAAGAAACGGTTCGGCGAAGGCTCGATCATGAAGCTCGGCGATTCCTCCCAATACAACGTGCAAGTCATATCCACAGGATCGCTGGCCTTGGATGCTGCCCTTGGCATTGGCGGCGTACCACGTGGACGCATCACCGAAATCTTTGGTCCGGAAGCATCGGGAAAAACTACCCTAGCACAGCACATTATTGCCGAAGCACAGCGCGCGGGTGGTGTGGCTGCCTTTATCGATGTGGAGCATGCTCTGGATCCAACCTACGCAGCCAAGTGCGGTGTTGATGTGGATAATCTCTATATCTCTCAGCCGGATACTGGGGAACAGGCGCTGGAGATTGCTGAGGCTCTGGTGCGGAGCGGGGCTGTTGATGTCGTGGTCATTGACTCTGTAGCCGCTCTGGTGCCCCGTGCGGAGATCGAAGGCGAAATGGGTGACCAGCATATTGGGCTGCAAGCACGGCTTATGTCCCAAGCGCTGCGCAAACTAGTGGGGGCAATCAAGCGATCAAATACAGCGGTTATCTTTACCAATCAACTGCGGCAGAAGATCGGTGTGCTGTTCGGAAACCCGGAGACGACAACCGGGGGCAATGCGCTCAAGTTTTATGCCGCGGTACGATTGGATATACGCCGTATGGAAGCGATCAAACAGGGTGGTGAAGTGATTGGTAACCGCACTAAGGTGCGTGTCAAGAAAAACAAATTGGCACCACCTTTCAAGAGCGCCGAGTTTGACATCATCTACAATGAAGGTATCTCCAAGAGCGGCGATGTATTGGATATGGGTGTAGAGGTAGGCATCATTGAAAAGAAGGGGGCATACTACTCATACGGCGAGACCCGGTTAGGGCAAGGACGAGAAAATGCCAAGGCATTCCTGAAAGAACATCCCGAGCTCCTCACAGAGATTGCTCAGAAGATTCGCCAGAATATGAGTTCGCTGGCGGCCAAGTCCTTTGGAACCATTGAAGCAGCAGAGGAGCTAGAAGAACCCTACTCCTTTGAGGAGTAGGCACCTAGGATGAACTCCTTGGCATTGCGGTGCATTTTTGTCATGAGGCTAGGACAACGCAGGGGTGTTCTCGACCACAGCACTTAGGCACTCGATTGATCTCTAAGCAGGGCTTGGTTTCCCTTTCATTTCTTACGGACGGGATTGGGATGACTTTACCCAAGTGGAAGATAGATTGGAAAACAGCAGGCCAGGTGCCTCAGAAGCAGGTAGGCCATTTAGGTCAGTCCGTGGTAGAAACTTGATTATCTCTCAAGTTACAATGGAAACCAAGCGCTGGTCTGGCTAGAGCAGAAGCGAAGCCAGAAAACAAACTGTCGAGTCAGAAAGCTGTGGTCGTCAGGCCGCAGCTTTTGCGTAATGGATGGGTCAATGTCGCTCATGTTTCAGAAGATCACAGCGCTAAAGCTACAAAAGAAGAACCGCCAACGAGTAAATGTTTACCTGGATGGCCAGTATGCATTTGCTCTGCAAGCCATCGTTGCTGCTTCTCTGAAGGTGGGCCAGACCCTTTCGCCGGAAGAAATCAACCAACTTCAGCAACGCGATGCGGTGGAGGTTGCGTACGAACGGGCGCTGGATTTTCTGCGCTACCGACCGCGCAGCCGCGCAGAGGTTGAGACTTATCTCCAGCGCCATCAAGTGACGGCTCCGATTCTCCAGAGCGTGATGGAGCGGCTGTTGGACGCGGGGTTGCTGGATGATGAGGCTTTTGCGCGCTACTGGGTAGAAAACCGCGAGTCTTTCCGTCCGCGTGGCCAGCGCTCACTACGCTTTGAATTGCGCCGCAAGGGAGTATCGGATGCCATTGTGGAGGAGGCAATAGAGGAGATTGATGAAGCAGAAAGTGCCTATCGTGCTGGACGAGACCGAGCACGACAACTCAGTCGCCTGGATTACCAGGGTTTTTGCCGCCGTTTGAGCGGGTTTTTGCAACGGCGAGGTTTTGATTACGATGTTGTGAAAGAGACGGTGAACCGTCTATGGCAAGAGTCGCGAGGCTCTGCAACGGAGGAATTATCCTGATCTCCTTTTTCTCAGACCCATGTGGTGCCTGCCTGTAGGTAGGCACAAGGTGGGGCTGTTCTATATATCCATATAGAAGGAAGTAGACGAAGATGAACGACGTACTAGTGAGTGTCATGCTAGGCCTGGCAGTAGGCCTATTGGGATTTGTGCTGGGATATCTGGTTCGGCAGTATACTGCCCGGACTAAGATACGCTTGATGCGCGAACAAGCGGAGGAGATGCTAGCGCAAGCCAAGACCCGTCTTCAAGAGGCCGAACTGGAAGCCAAGGCAATGGCTCTGAAGATGAGGGATGAGGTAGAGCGAGAAGCAAAGCGACGGCGTGCTGAATTGGAAAGGCAGGAACGCCGGCTACAACAGCGTAGGGTGAGCTTTGATCGCAGGGCAGATGACCTGGAGGAACGTTCGCGTAAGTTAGAGGCCCGCGAGAAACAGTTGGAACAGCAACGGAATGAACTGGAGCAGTTACGAAGAAAAGAGCTGGCGGAGCTGCAACGCATCGCCAATCTCAATCTGGAAGAAGCCAAGGAACTCCTCTTGCAAAGGGTTGCCAACGAGGCACGTCAAGACATGGCCCGTGTGATCAGAGAGGTAGAGGAACAAGCCCGCGAAGAGGCGGAACGTAAGGCACGCGAAATCATCACTTTGGCCATTCAGCGTGTAGCCTCAGATCAAGTTGCGGAGACGACTGTATCCAGCGTGGCGCTGCCCAGCGACGAAATGAAAGGACGTATCATTGGCCGAGGCGGACGCAACATCCGCACGATAGAGAACGCGACAGGCGTGGATTTGCTCATTGATGATACGCCGGAAGCCGTTACGCTGTCCAGCTTTGACCCGGTGCGACGTGAGATTGCCCGTGTTGCGCTGAACAAACTTATTCTTGATGGACGAATTCACCCCGCTCGCATCGAAAAAGTGGTGAAGAAGGCCCAACAGGAAGTTGAGGCTATCATCGAAGAAGAGGGCGAGCGCGCCGCCTATGAGACTGGAGTCCATGGCTTGCATCCAGAACTGATTAAATTGCTCGGACAACTGAAATACCGCACGAGTTACGGCCAGAATGTGCTCATGCATTCCATCGAAACGGCGCACCTGGCTGGTATCATGGCAGCCGAGTTAGGTGCCAATGTGGCTCTGGCTAAGGAAGGCGGGTTGTTACACGATATTGGCAAGGCAGTGAGCCATGAGGCGGAAGGTTCTCATGCCCGTATCGGTGCTGAGATTGCACAACGATTCGGCCGACCAGCGGAGGTGGTGAACGCAATTGCTGCCCATCACTGCGAGGAAGAGTTTGTTACACTCGAAGCAGTTCTGGTCCAGGCAGCGGATGCTATCTCTGGTGCACGCCCTGGTGCGCGACGCGAAACTCTGGAAAGTTACATCAAGCGTGTCGAATCCTTGGAAAAACTAGCTGATTCCTTTGCTGGCGTTGAAAAATCCTACGCTATACAGGCCGGACGCGAGATCCGTATCATCGTGAAACCAGACGAGATCGATGACCTGGGCATTATCACCCTTTCCAGAGACATTGCCAAAAAAGTCGAGGAAAGTCTGGAGTACCCGGGACAGATCAAAGTCACCGTTATCAGAGAGACAAGGGCTGTTGATTATGCCAAGTGACAAGCCAGCATCCCAAAGCAAAGAACTCGGCTTAGTCACTGGCTTTGTCCACGGGTGGGCATTCCCAGCAGATGGACACCGAAGGAGCGACGAACATGGATATCCTCAAAGTATCGGCCAAATCCAGGTCTACAGCAGTTGCAGGCGCCATTGCCGGCGTAATTAGAGAGAGCGGGTACGCAGAGGTCCAAGCTATTGGGGCAGGAGCGGTGAATCAAGCTGTCAAAGCAGTGGCCATCGCTCGCGGCTACCTGGCTGAGGATGGAATTGACATTGTCTGCATTCCATCCTTCACAGAAGTAACCATCGGTGACCAGGAAAGAACCGCAATTAAGTTCATTGTGCAAAAGCGATGAGCTGTGGCCAAGTCGACCTCCATGTGCATACAACCGCGTCTGACGGTCAGCTCTCTCCTGCGGAGGTAGTGCACAGGGCGCTTGAACTTGGCTTGACAGCCATTGGCATCACCGACCATGACACCACGGAAGGAATCGCAGAGGCGCTGGAGGCAGCCCGAGGCACTTGCTTGGAGGTCATCCCCGGCGTAGAGATCAGCGCGGAGATGCCTCGCTCTGAGGTGCATGTCTTGGGATATTATGTGGCTTACAGGGATCCCATCCTCTGCCAAAAATTGGCTCTGTTCCGTGAATTGCGCCTGAAGCGGGCGCAGAGGATCATATCCAAGTTAGCTCAGATGGGCATACCCCTGGATTGGGAGAGAATCCAGCAAATTGCTGGTGCGGGCGCTATTGGGCGCCCGCACATTGCGCGGGCCATGTTAGAAAAGGGCTATGTTTCCTCTATTGATGAGGCGTTCGATTTGTACATTAGTCGGGGTGGCCCGGCCTACGTAAAACGCCCCAAACTCTCACCAGTGGAAGCCGTACAGACTATCCTCGCCGCACAGGGACTACCCGTTCTGGCTCATCCATTGTCTATAAGCCACCTAGTACCAGAGCTAGTAGCTCACGGCCTGGTAGGCCTGGAAGTATATTATCCAGCCTATACCCCTGATGAGACGGATTTCTTGCTCCAGTTGGCCGCAAAGTATAGCTTGCTGGTAACGGGGGGAACTGATTTTCATGGCGAGGACATGCCAACCAGCAGCAAACTGGGTGAAGTTATGGTTCCACAATCAGTGGTCGAAAATCTCCGCGCCTATTACCAGTGTCACCGTGCCAGGGCTCCAAACTAAATGGCTCAGGACTTTTTTCTGCCCTCTCGTTCGCTGCGTTCAGGCTGGGGTTGCGCATCAATCTTAGCTAAAGGCACCTCAATTACCGAGCCGCTTTCCAATTCGACCTGAACGGTCTGCTTCAGCACATTGTAGCCAGTGACTTTGCCTACGCCATCCGGCGTGCTGACTGTTTTCCCTACCTTAGGCATCTTCTGGATAGCTTCTTCATAGAATTCATTCTCATACGTCAGGCAGCATAGTAGACGACCGCAGATGCCGGATATTTCAGTGGGGCTCAAAGGCAGGCTTTGCTGCTTGGCCATTTTAATGGAAACAGGGATAAAGTCACACAGGTGGGTAGTGCAGCATAACAACCGCCCACAAGGGCCAATGCCCTGGATGAGTTTCGCCTCATCCCGGACACCGATTTGCCTCAGTTCGATGTGCGTATGGAATATCTGTGCCAGGTCACGAACCAGGGCACGAAAGTCAACACGTTGCTCAGAAGTGAAGAAAAAGGTCAGATGTGAGCCATCAAAATTGTACTCTGCACGGATCAACTTGATGGGCAAGTCATATTCTGCTGCCTTTTCGCGGGCTTTCTGCAAAGCCAGTTCTTCTTGGCTAGCATAGTGTTGTGCGTTAACCAGGTCTAAAGCGGTGGCCTTGCGTATGACCGGCTTGAGCTGTCCAACAATTTCCTCTTGCGGGACTTCCTTTGGTGGGATGATCACGAGCCCTAATTCGCGCGCCCGTGCCGTCTCCACCACAACATAGTCACCTTTGTGTAAATCCAAACCCGCCGGATCGAAGTAATAAATTTTCGTTGCTGGTTTGAACCGAACACCGACTACCAGTGGCATTGCATCATCACATCCTACTTGTCTTCAACGATTACCTGATTTCACTCTTGCTATCATTACGCTGCGGCAGTGACAGCAGCAGGACTTCCAGAGCGAGGCATGGGTTTACGTTTTGCTCAATCTGCTCAGCCGCATGCTCGATTGCACGCAAGCAGGCCCATATCTCGTTCAGCGTATACTGCTGCACTTCATCCAAAACGGTTGGCTCGCGCTCAAGATCGGTCATCGCGTGAACATTCCCGCTTTTTGCTAACAAAAGATCGCGCCACCAATTTTGCCACAAGCCCAAGAGTTCCGGCAAAACTTCAGGGGATTGACTGAGTTGCTGAGCTAGCTTCATTCGCTCTGTCCGCCCCTGGCCAAGGGCTTGTTCGAGCGCTATGAGATACTTTTTGCGGTTAAGCAACAGTGCATCATTGCTACTGGCTTCGATAGCCCAGCCCATTCGCCCTCCTGACAACCTGGCCAACTTTCTAGCCTGGCTCGGCTCAGTGCCCCAATACGTCTTCAAAGCTCGTTCCACCTGCTCAGCCGCGAGCGGGCGCAGTTTTAATACCTGACAACGCGAGACAATCGTCGGTAACAACCCCTCCACCTTGTCCGCAGTCAAAATAAAGAGCACACTAGAAGGGGGTTCCTCAAGCGTCTTCAACAGGCAATTGGCTGCTTCCAACGTCGCGTGCTGAAAATTGCACAAGATATAAACGCGTCGCCGTCCTTCAAAAGGGAAAAGGGCTGCTTCCTTCTGCAATGCGCGTATCTGGGCAATTTTAATGCTGCCCCCCTCCTCGTCAATAACTTGCACATCTGGATGCACACCTCGACTAATCGCCTGGCAGGCAGTGCAGATGCCACATGGTCGGTTCCCCTCATTGAGACAGTTCACCGCCCGTGCCAGAAAGAGGGCCAAGGTCGTTTTCCCGATACGCGGTGGACCTACGAACAGATAAGCATGTGCCAGATGATTCAAGGCTAGGCTGCGCTTCAGCAGCTCAACCGCCCATTCGTGGCCTATTACCAAGGGAGCCGGTCTCGTTATGACTTCGGTCATACGCGTATTTTAGCATGAATTAGATGCTATGTCCAATCCAAAAAGGACCGTGCTTCGACGAGGCAGGACTGTTTTTGGCAACATCCCGGAGTTGTGCTACACTTGTACCAGATAGACACAGTATCCACCATGTGGTCTATTCCGGGGATACGATGAAAACAGGTGACCTTTTTGAGCACAGCCGCAAGTTACAAATAGAGAAAGAACAACCCTTGGCAGCCAGGATGCGTCCCAGAACTCTGGACGAATTCGTCGGCCAGGAGGAAATTGTAGGACCAGGGACATTGTTGCGTCGGGCGATTGAAGCCGATCGCATCTCCTCCATGATTTTGTGGGGACCGCCAGGCACGGGCAAGACTACGCTGGCTATGATCATCGCCCACCATACCAACTCTCATTTTGAAAGCATCAGCGCCGTGATGGCTGGTGTGAGCGACATCCGACAACTAGTGCAGGAAGCGAAGAACAGGCGTGCCATGTATGGGCAGCGTACCATTATCCTAGTGGAAGAAATCCACCGCTTCAACAAGGCACAACAAGATGCCCTGCTCCCCCATGTGGAGGATGGCACTATTATCCTCATTGGCACTACCACGGAGAACCCTTATTTTGAAGTCATTGGAGCCTTGGTCTCACGATCACGAATCTTTCAACTAAAGCCGCTCACCGATGACGAAATTAAGACCATCCTGCTGCGTGCCCTAGCAGACAATGAGAGGGGTCTGGGCAAAATCCCTGTGCAGATAGATGAAGATGCCCTCGCCCACCTCGTGCACGTGGCCGGGGGAGACGCTCGCAACGCGCTCAATGCTCTGGAACTGGCGGTGCTCACCACGCCGGCTGACAAAGACGGGCGCGTGCACATAGACTTGGCTGTGGCTCAGGAATCCATCCAACGTCGTGCTTTGCTCTACGACAAAGATGGTGACGCCCATTACGATACCATCTCCGCCTTTATTAAAAGCCTGCGCGGCGGTGACCCTGATGCAGCGCTTTACTGGATGGCACGCATGATCTACAGCGGAGAAGACCCGCGTTTTATCGCGCGACGCATGATCATCCTTGCCTCAGAGGACATCGGCCTGGCTGACCCACAAGCATTGGTGATTGCGACAGCAGCAGCGCAGGCACTGGAGTGGGTGGGCTTGCCCGAGGCACAATACGCATTGGCCGAAGCCGCGATTTACCTGGCTACAGCCCCAAAGAGCAACTCTTGTGGTGCTTATTTCAAGGCATTGCAGGAAGTGGAACAAGAAGGCATCATCGAGGTGCCCGACCATCTCAAGGACAGCAGCCGCGATGCCAAAGCTTTAGGACACGGCGAAGGCTATCTCTATCCGCACTCTTTCCCCGAGCACTGGGTGGCTCAACAATACCTCCCTGACCGCCTACAAGGCAAGCACTGGTACGAACCGGGCGAACTAGGATACGAGAAGGCAATCAGAGAACGCTTGGAAAAGTGGCGCAAAGCGCGGCAAAAAGGGAATCAGTCCGCCAAATGAAATTCCCGTAAGGCCGAAAATCTTCTCTGGAGGTTGTCAAGCGCCTGAAGGACACCTCTCAATCAACCAGGGATTTTAACCCTTGGCATTCTCCAGCAATGTCCCAGCGCAATACGAACTGCGCACAAAGGGGCCGCATAGCACACCGCGGAACCCCATCTCCCGGGCTATTTGCGCGTAGCGCTCAAAAGTTGCCGGAGGGATGTATTCCTGCACGGGATAATGTTGCGGGGAAGGGCGCAAGTATTGGCCAATGGTCAAAAAGTCGCATTCCATGTCCCTTAGGTCGTGCATTACCTGGATGACTTCTTCTTCCTCTTCTCCTACCCCGACCATTAGCCCAGATTTGGTGTAAAGGGATGGCCTCATTCTCTTAGCTTGCCTGAGCAATCGTAAGGAGCGCTGGTAATCTGCGCGAGAGCGTATCTGGGGGTAAAGTCGGGGTACCACTTCCACATTGTGTCCAAGCACCTCAGGCTTAGCTTCGACAACCGTACGCAGTGCCGTTTCATCGCCTTGGAAATCGGGAACTAATACTTCTACTGTCGCTAAGGTACTGTCATGCAGAGATTGGATACACGCTGCAAAGTGCGCCGCCCCTCCATCTGGCAGGTCATCCCGGGTGACTGAGGTGATGACCACATGGCGCAGGTTAAGTTGTTGCACCGCATCCACCAAATGCTGGGGCTCTTCCGCATCTACCGGCTGGGGATGGCCGTGCTCAACGGCACAGAAGCGGCAATTCCGCGTGCAGATGCGCCCAAGGATGAGAAAAGTCGCCGTGCGGTCGCGGAAACATTCGCCAATGTTTGGACATTGCGCTTCCTCGCAAATCGTAGCCAATGAAAGCCTGTCTAGCATGGACTTCATCTGTTGCCAGACTTCGGGCGTGATCGCTCTACGAGTCAACCACGATGGTTTCTTTTTTTGTTCCTCCGTCATGGCTGTCATATTATTCATTATACTTCAATAATACAAAAGCCGGAGCAGCATGCCCCGGCTTTTGAGACTTTCACCGAGCCACTCGTGTCCGTGCCATGCGCAAAAGCCAATCCGGCACCCAGAATCTGCCCCACCCCAAGATGCTCAACACAGTGGAGAGCAAGAAAACCCCTACGCTGATGGCGATGAGGATCTTGTCCTGGCGTTGGTAGGTGAGTTTGCGCAGCCAAGTACGCGGAGCCACGCCAAAAGCACGCAAGTCCATGGCATCCGCGATCTCCTCGCCCGAGACAATGGCGCCAATGGTCACCGGAACGATGAGTGGGGCCAGCTTGCGTATCTGACTCACGATTCCCCCCTCCAATCGTTCCAGTTCGTACCCCCGCGCTTTCTGCGCATCGAGGGTGATGGAGAAATCGCGGCCAAGCGTGGGCACGAAACGGAAGGCGAGGTCTGTGGCGTAGGCAAACTTATCAGGAAGACCCAGCCCACGGAAAGTCACGCCATAAAGCCTCGGGTCTATGGTATAGGGGATGATGATTGCCAGCCCGCTGATAGCCAGCATGCGCGTCATCTGGCTGAGGGCGAACATGATGCGCTCAGCAGTAATGGGAAAGTGGATCTCGCGTCCGAGAATGGGAAGGGTGAAAGAGGGGAGATAGAAGAGCACATGCTCTTCCGTATAGACGCCTGTCCCCCCTCTTCCAGTCACGAACGCGAGCAAGGCCAGGAAGGTGATAAACCCTCCTATCAAAATCCATGCCCGGCGCGTTTCACGAAAGGTGAGCCTGGCCAGCCTGAACTGACCTAGCGAGATAGCCAAAAAGAGCAGCATCACGCGCAGGTCCCAGAACTGGATGATCGAGAACAGCATACAGAGCATGAAGATCAAACGAGCGCGAGGGTCGAGCTTCTGAAGGATTGTATTTCGTTCTCGATACTTCCAGGTGACGAGCATTTACCGACCCGCTCTCCGTACAACAGCAAAATACGCTACCAGCAGGATGGGCAAGAGGATGACCATGTTCAAGATGTTTGGCACGGCTGCAGGCATGAACTCACCAATGATCGCGGTCATCAAACTGTAGCCATTGATCCAGATGTCAGCGATAGAGGCAAAGCCAATGCCCACGATCACGCCCAATGCACCCCACACTTCCGCCGTGGCCACGTCGGGGTTAAACCGCTCCAATAGGAAGCGGCCCAGGATCACAAGCCCTCCTGCAATGAGAGCAGCCCAAGCCCAGAAGCTAAAGTCCTCGATTTCGCCTGTCCAAGGGCCGATGACTCTCGGGTTGACAAACACGAGCACGGCGAATATGGCCAGCAGGGCAATCGTGATAATGGTCAGTGTATTCAGGCTGCGTTTTTTGTCCGCAAAAAGGAGGACCAGACCAGGGACAAAACCCATCAATCCATTACCCATATCCCAGGCTGGGTAAACGCCCCATCCGCTCAGGAAATCGCCCAGGATGTTGCCTGCTGCACCAGTGAAGAACCCCACCACTGGGCCAAAGATGTACCCGAAGAAGATGGGGATGACCACCGCTGGACGCAGAGCTACTTGGCTTACGGAGGGCATGGGAATAACGTTAAAGACCCAGCAGAAAACGCCATAGAGTGCTGCGCCAAGAGCCATATAAACCACCTGCCGGGTTCCAATCTCCCAGACCTTGTTCTCCGACGTGGCGAGGTAGATGGCCAAGATCAGCACCACGCCGATGGCAACGAAAACTGCCCACATGATTCCTTGGAGTTGTCCCCCCGATGCAACGTTGACAATCAGCATGAGAGCGATGAGCACGGCAAAGAGGACCACCCAGTTCAGTAGTTTCTTTTGCATTTCCCTTCTCCTTTCTTCTTGGTAATTTGCTTATCCCCGCGCCCTTCCCTCCGCGAGGCTTGGCTACTAAATCAACAGGCCATTCTATAGGCTGGTGAATCTGTAGAAGGGGTTGCCCCTAAACAAGCCAGCGCCTCAGCGCGCATGAACCGACCAGTCCGTTCGATCAGCGCCAGGTTCGTCTGCAGCAACGAGGTTGGGTAAAGATGGCATTCTCTCAGCAATTCTGGCACTGAGAGCGTTTCCTCTGGTTTCCCATCCGCTACAATGCGGCCATTGTCCATCAGAACCACGCGGTTCGCATAACAAACAGCTAAATCGAGGTCATGAGTAATGAAAAGGATCGCAGAGAAATAAGGCAATTGTAAGATGGAATCCATGAATTCCATATAGTTGCGATAGTCTTGTCCAGCGGTAGGTTCATCCATAGCCAGGATACGCGAGCGCATGGCAAGGATAGCTGCGATGCTCACTCGTTTCTGCTGTCCGAAACTTAACGAAAGGGGCGAAAACTGCTCCAACCCACTCAAATTTAGAATGCGCACCGCTTCCGCTACGCCTGCTTTCACGTCTTCTTCGCTGTAACCCAGGTTGCGAGGGCCAAAAGCGAGTTCCTCATGCACTGTTGGGGCAAAGAGCATGTGACTGGGACTTTGAAAAACATAACCCAGAGTACTAGCTAACTTTGCCGTGCTTGTCTGACGCGTATCTTGTCCCGCAACAATGACTCGTCCTGCACTGGGTTTTAGCAAGCCAATAGCATGCTTGATTAACGTGGTTTTGCCTGCTCCGTTGGGGCCCAGTAGGGCGATCACATCGCCAGGATAAATGGCAAGGTTAATGTCGCGCAGAGCAGTGGTGCCCTCTTCATAACTAAAGGTTACATCTTCGAACAGAACCAGTGGTTCGCTGTCGCTGATTTTGGTCGCAAGAACGGGATAAGCATGTTCCATGTCAACCCTGCCCTTGGCTTTTTCCATCACCAGTGGGGCAGGCAATTTGACCTCACCGTACTGGACAGTACGAGCAAAGCCATCCAGGTCACCGAAATAGCGCTGTTGTCCCTGTTCCAAGAGCAGCGCTTTATTCGGCCGAATGGACAGCACATCTTCTACGCGGTGCTCAATAATCAGGATTGTGCGCCCTTCGTCGGCCAAACGCCGTATCATATCCAGAGCTTCGCGCGCACTGAATGGATCCAAATTAGCAAGTGGTTCGTCAAGGAGGAGGATGGATGGGCGCATAGCCAGCGTTCCGGCAATGGCAACTTTTTGTTTCTCCCCGCCGGAAAGGTAAAACGTCTCGCGGTCACGGAGATGGTTAATGCGTAAATAGTCCAACGTTTCTTCCACGGCGGCAATAATTTGCTCACGTGGCCAGCCCAAGTTCTCGAGTCCAAAGGCGACCTCGTCATACACGTAGCTGCCCATGATCTGTTTTTCCGGGTCTTGGAGCACCGTGCCGACAATGCGGGAGATATCGGCTAGCCTCATACCGGTAGTATCCTGGCCATGAAGGAGGACGCGCCCGTGCAACTCCCCCTTGTAACTGCGCGGAATCAGTCCATTGATGCAGCGCATCAGGGTAGTTTTGCCACAGCCACTGGCTCCCGCTACCAGCAGTATCTCACCAGGCCAGAGCTCAAACGAGATATTCTGAATAGCCTGGTCGGAGCGGGTATGGTAACGAAAGGATAGGTTCTCTACAACAACAGCGGGCACGTTTGCGATCAAGGACACACTCCCGATTGCACAGAGTACGTGATGGACATTTTGGGCACTCCGAAGTCATCGCAAGTCATTATACCCAGATTGTTACTGAAGTCAACTTGTACGCTTTGAGGATGTTGAAAAAGTCCTTTCTTGTTAACCCGCACCACAGCATGTAATAGCCATTCACTAACTATTGCACAATATGCAGGCATTTTTTCAAGTAACTGATGTGTTTCTCAACAGCCTCACGCTTTCTCATCCCTGCTATAAGCAATGTAGCTAACAAGCGGTTTTTACAGATTACAAAAGGCATGGTATACTTTGAGACGTATGCTATTTGCGACGAAAACATAGAGCAATATCTGGTAGTTTGCTCAGGAATACGCATTCACGATGACCCGGCACTATACCGAAATTTCAACCCCATTTAAGATTGTAAAACGCTTGCAACTGTCCGTGCAAAGAAGGGTAAAAGCCCTGCTGGAGAACCTGCGCTTCGACAAAAGGTCTCGTCTCGAAAAATTGTTGGCACAGTTATCGAGCGACGACGCACGCACTCGTTGGGAAGCTGCGGAAATCCTTGGTTATTATCGAGACCAGTCAGTAGTTGAGGCATTGATCAAGGCTTTGGGAGATCCACATCCATTTGTGCGCTGGCAAGCAGGGGAAAGCCTTGCCCAGCATAAGGATGCGCGCACAGTAACCTTGTTGAAGGAGGCGCTCTCGAGCAGGAACATCCACCGTCGCAGTGAAGCAGCGGAGGTTCTGAGTAAACTTGGGGACAAAGAAGTGACCAGTGACCTCTGCAAAGCGTTGGATAGCCGTAATGCTCAAGTGCGCTGTAGCGCGGCAGAAGCATTGGGTCGTTTGGCAGATCCGACCGCTCTACCTGCGCTGATCCAAGCACTGTCCGATAACGACCCGCAGGTGCGGCGAAGCGCGGCGCAAGCCATTGGAGCTATTGGTAGCCGTGAAGCGGTACCAGCCTTATTGACCGCCTTGGGAGACAGGAGCGCGCCTGTTCGGGCTAGTGCAGCCGCAGCATTGGGCAAGATCCCTGAATCCAAGGCGGCTAGCGCTCTTCAGCATCTGTTGCATGATCCCGATCCTGGTGTCAGGTGGCACGCAGTGCGTGCTTTAAGTATAATTGGCAACGAAGAGGTACTGTCTGCTTTGGCATCGCTGCTGCATGACGAAACAGAAGTGTTTGGTTCGCTTATTTCAGAGGCAGCGCGTCAAGCGATCAGGAGCATCGAACAGCGCCAGAAAGATCAGGCACGGCGAGAGCGTTTGCGAGTGTCGTGATTTGGGATGAATGGCAGGAGTCATCTAGATGATCAAGTGTCCATATTGCGGTATGCCCAACCGACGGGGAAGCAGATATTGCAGCAATTGTGGTCAACGTCTGGAAGAAGTCTCTGGCATCGCTTGTTCAGCCTGCGAAAGACTGAATCCACTAGGCAGCACTTTTTGCGCCTTTTGTGGTGCCCTTCTTGTATCTAGCGTTCCTGCTGCGGAAAGTGCAACAGGTCAAACCGCCCCGCGACAGGAGGAGACTGGGAAAGAGGGCATGGAAGCAGTCACTCCTCAGCGTGAGTTACCATCTTGGCTTTACGAAGAGCTTAGTACACGGCCTAAAGATGTTAGCTTATCCGCTGCTGCACCACTATTAGTAGAGGAAGAGAGGAACAAGTATCTCCGGGGCATCCAAGGTGTGCTGCCGAGCACTGATAAGTGGCTAGCATCGTCCATGCAGCTGGAAATAGGAAAAACGGACTCGACAGCGAATAAGCCAACAACCAGCAAAACAGCGAAGCGAATGGGTTGCCTGACAGTGGGGTTGATGACCTTATTGGGCATTATAGGGTTCGCTTGGGTATCAGTAACGCATTTTTCTCGAGAGTGTAACAAGCAGGGTGGTAAAAGATGACCGTGATACTCACTCGCGAACAGGTCGAGCATGTTGCCAATCTAGCTAAACTGGGACTGACGGAACAGGAAATCGAGCTATACCGTGAGCAACTTTCGGCTATTTTGGAATACTTTGCCATCTTGCAACAGCTTGACACTGATGCCATCCCTCCGACGGCTACCGTTCTGCCCTTGCGCAATGTCATGCGCATGGACGAACCCAGCCCTTCGCTTTCACGGGAAGATGTACTGGCCAATGCTCCTGCAGTAGTAGAAGGACATTTTCGCGTCAAAGCGATTCTGGAGTAGTGCGTGATGAACAGGGTAGCATCATGCGTTGCTCATCACTTGTCAGCCATCCTTGCCAGAGGTGACGTGTGAACTTGTATGAACTAACCATCCATAAAGCGCTCGACTTGCTGCGGTGCCGGGAGATCTCAGCAGTCGAGTTGACGAGAGCACTTTTGGATCGCATCGTGGATGTGGACAATGACATCAAAGCCTATATTACCCTTTTGCCTGAAATGGCACTGGAAGAAGCGCGCATTGCAGATGAGCGTCGTCTAAAGGGCATGGATGGGGCTTTATTAGGCATTCCGCTGGCAATTAAGGATGTCATCTGCTTGGCTGGAGCGCCCACTACCTGTGGCTCGCGCATTTTAGAGAGCTTTATCCCACCATATGACGCGACCGTCGTAGAGCGGCTGTATCAGGCTGGTGCGATCTTTTTGGGGAAAACGAACACCGACGAATTCGCTATGGGCTCCTCCACGGAGAACTCGGCCTTTTTCACCACTCACAATCCCTGGGACTTGACACGGGTGCCTGGTGGGTCAAGTGGTGGCAGTGCTGCTGCGGTAAGTGCTGATGAAGCTTTGGGAGCCTTGGGTTCAGACACTGGGGGCAGTGTGCGCCAGCCCGCTTCGTTTTGTGGTGTAGTTGGCCTGAAGCCTACTTATGGGCGCGTGTCGCGCTACGGGCTAGTGGCATTTGCTTCATCGCTGGATCAAATCGGACCGCTTGCAAAAGATGTCACGGATTGTGCATTGCTACTCAATGCAATTGCAGGTCATGACGCACGAGATTCTACGTCTTTAGACGCGCCTGTGCCAGATTACACCAGAGCTCTTCGTCCCGACATCAAGGGGCTACGCATTGGTGTGCCACGTGAGTACCTCGCTGCAGGCATACAGCCTGGGGTGGAAACTGCAGTGCGCAAGGCGATTCAGGTATTGGCGGATTTAGGTGCAGAGATTGCCGAGACTTCCCTGCCACACACCGAATATGCTCTGCCAACATACTACCTGATCGCCCCCGCTGAAGCTTCGGCCAACCTGGCTCGCTACGACGGTGTGAAGTACGGATTCGCTGCTACCGAGGCGTCCGATATTTGGGAGGCATACCGCAAGACGCGACAGCATGGTTTTGGCGCAGAAGTAAAGCGTCGTATCATGTTGGGTACCTATGCTCTTTCAGCCGGCTACTACGACGCCTATTACCTGAAAGCGCAGAAAGTACGCACCCTGATCAAACAAGATTTCGATCGGGCTTTTCAGCAATTTGATGTGCTGGTTGGACCAACTTCACCCACTGTGGCTTTCAGAATCGGAGAAAAAGTAGACGATCCGCTGCAGATGTACCTCTCGGATGTCTTTACGCTGGCGCATAACTTGGCAGGCATCTGTGCGCTTTCGTTGCCCTGTGGCTTTTCCGATGGATTGCCGGTAGGACTGCAAATCAGTGGACCAGCTATGGGCGAGGAAATCGTCCTGCGCGTTGCCTTCGCTTATGAGCAAGCAACAGAATGGCACAAGTGCAAACCGATGCAGCCTATGAGCACTCTCGAAAACGAGGAGTACAGACCATGAAAGTGATTATTCCATTAGCGGGCTTTGGCACCAGATTGCGTCCGCATACTTATACCAAGCCCAAGCCACTTGTCTCTGTGGCTGGCAAGCCAGTCCTGGGCCACATCCTAGACAAACTAACCAATCTGGACATAGAAGAGATCATCTTCATTGTTGGCTACCTCGGCGACCAGATACGCGACTATGTAACTGCCAATTATCACTTTCCCTCCCGCTATATCGAGCAAAAGGAACTGAAGGGCCAAGCTCATGCCATTTTTCTGGCTAAGGAACACATTTCCGGGCCCGTGCTGATTATTTTTGTGGATACTATCTTTGAGACAGACCTCAGCACACTCGCACAGGAACCAGCAGATGGCATCATCTATGTCAAAGAAGTGGATGATCCACGACGCTTTGGCGTAGTCATTACAGAAAACGGCTTGATCACGAAACTGGTCGAGAAACCTGCTTCCCCGGTTTCCAATTTAGCTGTGATTGGCCTGTACTATGTCAAAGATTCCCAAATGATGATCGAATGCATTGGCGAATTAATCCAGAAAGACATTAAGACCCAAGGGGAATATTTTCTAGCCGATGCCTTCCAGTTGATGATCGACCGCGGAGCCAGGTTCGTAGCTCGGACTGTGGAGGTCTGGGAAGACTGTGGCAGGCCCGAAACAGTGCTGCATACGAATCGCTATCTCCTGGAGCACGGCGGCGCGCAGGAGATAGAGACCGAGAACTCGGTATTGATTCCGCCAGTCTATATCGAGAGAACCGCCTTGATAAAGGACTCGGTTATTGGCCCCTATGTCAGTGTAGCGGGAGGAGCGGTGATTATACGCTCTATCATCAAAGATTCCATTATTAACGAATTTGCGCATATCGAGGACGCCAATTTGAGCCAATCCCTGATTGGCAAAGACGCTGTGGTACGGGGTTCTTCTCAACGCTTAAACGTTGGTGATTCCTCACAGGTGGATTTTGCGGGCAATGAACGTGAATAACCCCACCCGCGTGGAATGCTATTCAGGCTACAACTATGCTCAAGAACCGCGTGCCTTTGCCTTTGAGAACGAGCGGCGCATGGTAACAGATGTCCGTAAGAGATGGCGAGAGCCGACAGGGCCTTTCTTCGAAGTGCTTGCGGATGATGGCAGGGTGTATTTGCTTGCTTATCATGAATCTGCTGACCAATGGTATGTATCCCTACTGTGTTCGAGGCCAGCGCGTATTATGACGATGAATGGGATTGAGGATGAAAAAATCACAAAAGGAGGATGGTCAAGGATGATCATTGGTGTACCAAAAGAGATCAAGGATAATGAGTATCGGGTTTCCATCACCCCAGGGGGCGTGCACCAACTTGTAGTAGAAGGGCATCAGGTATTGATAGAACGAGGAGCTGGGGAAGGTAGCGGTTTTGCCGATAGCGAATATGAGCAAGCTGGTGCGAAGTTGGTTGCTGATGCTGCAGAAGTATGGCACAGAGCCGAAATGGTGATGAAAGTGAAAGAACCTCTGCCCCAAGAATATGACTACCTGAGGGAAGGACTCATCTTGTACACCTACCTGCATCTGGCCGCTGATGAAGAACTGACCAAGCAATTGGTGGCCCGCAAGGTTACCGGCATTGCCTACGAAACGGTGGAGCTCCCGGATGGTTCTTTGCCACTCCTTACTCCAATGAGCGAGGTAGCAGGCAAGATGTCCGTGCAGATTGCTGCACACTACCTGGAGAAAATGAATGGGGGCCGAGGTAAATTGCTTGGCGGCATACCAGGGGTCTTGCCTGCTGATGTCGTGATCATCGGTGGGGGTACTGTTGGGACCAACGCCGCCATCGTGGCCTTGGGCATGGGAGCCTCCGTATTGATCATTGACATCAATGCCGACCGTCTGCGCTATCTGACAGAGGTGCTGCATGGCAATTTAAAGACGCTCATTTCCACCCCGCGCAACATTGCCGAAGCGGTGCGTCGAGCGGATGTGGTTATTGGAGCAGTGCTGATCAAAGGCGCCAAAGCACCGCGCTTGGTCACACGTGATATGGTGTCCACGATGAAGCCAGGAAGTGTGATTGTAGATGTGGCGGTAGATCAGGGTGGCTGTGTCGAAACAACGCGTCCTACCTCCCACAGCAATCCCACTTTCTTAGTAGATGGCGTGGTGCACTATTGCGTTCCGAATATCCCTGGCGCAGTACCGCGTACATCCACGTATGGCTTATCCAATGCCACCCTGCCTTATGCACTCAAGCTGGCTAATAGGGGTTTCCTGAATGCGATCAAAGAAAATGCTGCTCTGGCTAAGGGGGTCAACACCTATAAAGGACATATCACGTATCAAGCCGTTGCTGAAGCATTTGGTATGGAGTACTGCCCCCTTACGGAGCTGCTCTAAGCCCGGAATGAACCTAGCAATCCAAAACTCTTGAAGGAGCTTGATGGAATACGAGCCAACTATTGGCCTCGAAACACATGCACAATTGCTCACTGCTTCCAAAGTGTTCTGCTCTTGCAGCAGCGACTATGCTATGGCGCCCCCCAACAGCCTTGTTTGTCCTGTCTGCCTGGGCCTGCCTGGCTCGCTTCCGGTCATCAATCAACGTGCTGTCGAGTACGTGATCATGACCGGATTGGCTTTGAACTGCCGTATTCCCGAAGTATCGCGATTTGACCGCAAGAATTACCACTATCCCGATCTAGTCAAGGGCTATCAGATCTCCCAATACGACCTGCCTTTATGCCGCGACGGCTGGATAGAAATCCAAGTGAGTGGAGGAACAAAGCGTATTGGCATCCAAGACGTGCATCTGGAGGAAGACACGGGCAAGCTTGTCCACGTCCAGGGCCAAAGCCTAATTGATTTTAACCGCTCTGGCGTAGCACTGATGGAGATTGTAACCAAACCTGATTTCACTTCGATCGAAGAAGTGCGCGAATATGTGCTCAAACTCCGCCGGATACTGCGTTACCTTGGTGTCAGCTCAGGCAACATGGAGGAAGGTGCCATGCGCTTCGAGGCCAACGTGTCATTGCATCCGGCAGGCACAACCGAGAAAGGCGCGCGCGTCGAGATCAAGAATCTGAATAGTTTCAGGGCACTGCTGCGCTCGCTGGAATATGAAATCAGCCGCCAGGAGCAGGTGCTTCGGGAGGGCGGAACGATCAGTCGCGAGACGAGAGGCTGGGATGAGACACGCAGCATAACCTTCGTGCAGCGCAGCAAGGAATTCGCTGATGATTACCGCTACTTTCCAGAGCCCGACCTTCCGCCTTTGGAGATCACACGAGAATGGGTGGAAGAGATTCGGGCCAAGATGCCAGAGTTGCCCGACGAACGTTATCGTCGCTTCGTGTCGGAGTATGGACTCTCGGCATACGATGCGGGTTTGCTTACCGATGATCGCTTTATTGCTGACTATTTCGAGCAGGCAGTCACCACAGCAAAAACCAGAGGTATTCCACCTAAAACCATTGCCAATTGGATTACTGGCGAATTGTTCCGTCTGCTCCATGTCACCAATGTGGAACCAACTGCTATCCAGGTGCCTCCGGAGCAGCTCGTTGAACTCGTTGTGCTGCTCAACGAGAACCTGATTACAATGACTAGTGCCAAGCATGTTTTGGAAACCATGTTCCACACGGGTAAAGCGGCGAGGGATATTGTGGCCGAAGAAGGATTGATACAAATTGCAGATGCAGACCAGATTATGCCCATCGTAGAAGAGGTTATCAGATCAAATCCCGATGCAGTAGCCCAGTATAAAAGAGGTAAGGAGACTGTGCTGCGTTTCCTTGTCGGCCAAGTAATGCGAGCCACAAAAGGCAAGGCAGATCCAAATATAACCGCTGAATTGATAAGGAAAAAACTAAGCGCTTGATTTTGGGAAGTGATCTTGGTTGCGGTATAATTTCTCGTTGTGAAGAGGCATCAGGGCTTATATGCTCTGATAGCTTTGCGACGAGGTGAGGCACGGAATCTGCGTTGGATAGGGGTACTCATTAACACAGTTCTCAAAATCTGAAAGGCGGTGTTCATATCGCTGAACGGCAAGCCTGGGGAGCCAATCCGCTCGTTTTGAGACAGGCGAATCAATAAAGCAAAATACATTCAAAGGAGAATTAATAGAATTATGACGAACGAAATCAATCCATTTGAAAATGCTCAACGCCAGCTCGATATTGCTGCTGAGATCCTGAAATTGGATCCTGGGATGCACGCTTTTCTCCGCGAGCCCATGCGCGAACTGCATGTCTCCTTGCCTGTAAGGATGGACGATGGTACTGTCAAAGTATTCAAGGGCTTTCGCGTGCAATACAACGATGCCCGTGGGCCATGCAAAGGTGGCATCCGCTTTCATCCTGAGGAGACGATCGATACCGTACGCGCTCTGGCTGCTTGGATGACTTGGAAGTGTGCTCTATTGGACTTGCCTCTAGGAGGAGGCAAGGGTGGCGTAGTATGCGATCCGAAGAGGATGTCCAAGGGTGAGCTAGAACGCCTCAGCCGCGCTTATATACGGCAAATAGGACGTATCCTGGGACCGGAGATGGACGTACCTGCGCCGGACGTATACACCGATGCGCAAATCATGGCCTGGATGATGGATGAATTCAGTGCCATGCAAGGGCACAATGTGCCCGGCGTGATCACGGGCAAACCCCTCTGCTTGGGGGGCTCATGTGGACGCAGTGATGCTACTGCACGTGGTGGCATGTATGTCATACGTGAAACAGCAAAGGTGCTCGGCATTGATCTGAGGGGCAAAGCGACAGCCATTCAAGGTTATGGGAATGCCGGACAGTTCGCCCACCAACTTGGCCAGGAATTGCTGGGACTCAAGGTGGTCGCGGTCAGTGACACGAAGGGTGGAATCTATTGCAAAGAAGGGCTTGACCCACAAAAAGTCATGAAACACAAAGCCGACACAGGCTCTGTAGTCAATTTGTCTGGATGCGAGAACCTCACCAATGAAGAGCTTTTAACACTGGATGTCACCGTGCTCATTCCTGCCGCTATGGAAAACCAGATTACAGGCAAGAACGCGGGTGGGATAAAGGCTAAGATCCTGGCCGAGTTAGCCAATGGTCCCACCACCACTGATGCCGACGACATTTTGTACAAGAATGGGGTTTTTGTCCTTCCGGACTTTTTGTGCAATGCCGGGGGCGTTACCGTATCCTACTTTGAGCAAGTGCAGAACGCCTACAATTACTACTGGCCCATCGAAGAGGTATACGAAAAGCTGGATAAGAAAATGACTGCCGCTTTCCATGCCATGTATGATATGGCACAGGCCTATGGCGTCAACAACCGGGTAGCAGCCTACTTGGTAGCAGTAAACCGCGTGGCAGAAGCCGTCAGGATGCGTGGCTGGGTATAATTCCGGCTGATCAGCAGGGGCGAACATCGCGTTCGCCCCTTTTGTTTGTAGCACAAGGGATATGGACGAAATATTGACCATTTTATTGACCGATATGGCCCATGGTGGCGAAGCAGTAGGGCGTTACGAGGGAAAGGTCATCTTTGTTTCGTATGCCATCCCTGGCGAACTAGTTCGTGCACAAATCGTGCTGGATAAGGGCCACTTCGCACATGCTAGATTGTTGGAAGTTTTGACTCCATCCCCACAGCGTGTGCAACCACTGTGCCCTTACTTTGGCCTGTGCGGCGGTTGTCAGTGGCAGCATTTGGCCTACGAAGCACAATTGGAATATAAAGGCTCCATTGTGCATGGCCAGTTGCAGCACATCGCCAGCCTAGCCCATGCTACGATCCACCCAACCATCGGCATGCATAATCCCTGGCATTACCGCAACCATGTGCAGTTCAGCGTGAGCACGGATGGCCATTTAGGCTTCATGGCTGCTCGCAGTGATCAGGTCATTCCTATTGAGCAATGCCCGTTGTTGCATCCCCTTTTGCAGGATTTATTCGATTCCCTAGACATCGAACTTGCGGGGCTGCAACGCTTGTCACTGCGCGCAGGAGTGAATACTGGTGAGCAGATGGTCATCTTTGAAATAAAGGGCGACGAGCCACCTGAATTAGAAGTGGAAATTCCTGTTTCTTGCGTGCTGGTCTTAGCCGATGGAACTCCGGTTACTCTGCTTGGCAGCCCTTATATCCACGAACAGATTGCAGGTAGAGTTTACCGCATCTCAGCTCCCAGTTTCTTCCAGGTAAACACGCAGCAATGCGAAGTGCTGATCTCACTAGTCTCCACTTACTTGGATCCCAAGCCGGATAGTACTGTCCTTGACGTTTACTGTGGAGTGGGCACGTTTGCTCTAGCGATGGCGGAGAAGGCAAAGCAGGTGATCGGCATCGAAAGCAACGCGGCTGCGATTGCTGATGCTCAAGCCAATGCAATGGACATGGAGAATGTGCTTTTTGTCCAGGGACTAGCAGAGGAAATTCTGCCAACCTTGGACATTCAGTCCCCTCTTGTCCTTGTAGACCCGCCTCGGTCTGGCATGGATAGGAAGGCTCTCGCTGCTCTGGTGAACTTGCTTCCTACCCGTATCGTCTACGTCTCCTGTGATCCGGCCACACTAGCCCGCGATATCAAGCGACTGCTTGCATCTGGCTACCAGTTGTGCGAAGTACAGCCGATAGACATGTTCCCACAAACCCACCATATCGAATGCGTAGCCCTGCTAGAACGGGCATGAGTTTATATGCTGATGCTGGCAATAGCAGCAGTACGCAAAGCTACGAGATTCTCGGCGACGGCTCCATTGTGGAACACACTGCGTCCTGCCACAATCACATTCGCTCCCGCCCGTACGGCTTCGCCAATGTTCTCCGTTGTAATCCCTCCATCAACCACCCAGTCTATGCCCTGCTGACCAAGCATCTTTTGCCCTTCTCTTACCTTGCGCAATACCTCGGGCAAAAAGTCAGCGTCCGGATACTCAGGTTCCGTAGTCAAGATCAGGACGAAATCAAGATAGCGGCGTAGGTAACGCAAATCAGGCAAAGGTGTCTTGGGATTAAAGGCCAAACCTGCCCGCGCACCCAACTGTCGGATCAAGCGCAAGGTACGGTGCGGGTAGGAACATGCCTCATAGTGTACCGAGACCCAGTTTGCACCTAAGGAGACTACTGCGGGGATAATCCAATCTGGCGCGTGCATCATCAGATGCACATCAAAGGGCAAGTGAGTCAATGGGCGCAATTCGCCTATGATGCGCGTGCCCAAGGTCATCATGGGCACAAAAGTGCCGTCTTCGATATCAAAGTGAATGATATTGGCTCCAGCAGCTTCGAGATCCTGAACGACATTAGCTAGATGAAGGAATGGAGCCGAGGCCATAGAGGGTGCTATCTGGATCACAGGTGGCCTCCGGCTAGCCACGAAAAGCCCGCACCACGGCCATGAATTCCTTCACTCGCCGAACATCTACAGGATTCCAAGTAATGCCATCCTGTTTGAAATAGGTGCCCACGATTGCACCGTCAGCAACAGAGAGTTGAGCCTCCACATTATCTGTGCGCACACCAGTGTTGGCAAAGATCGGGATATCCGGCACAGCTTTCTTCACCTGTGCAAGGAGACTGGTATCTGTCTCCTGTCCAGCAGTTATTCCCGAAACGCAAATGCCATCAGGCAGTGTATTGAATACCGTGGAGACCGCTATGTCCGTGAGAGGGCGGTCAGCCAAGTATTTTGCTGCCTCTGGATAGATGTTGAACAGCAAACGCACATCCTGCGCCCCGATCGCATGCTGGTGGCGCACTACGGCGCCGCAGTTGGTATTCCACAGTCCAAAGTCGCTAGCATATACACCTGTGAAGATCTCGCGCACGAATTTCGCTCCGACGGCCACAGCCAAATCAAGGGAAGCACGTGCATCCCAGAGCACGTTCACTCCAAATGGGATACAAATTTCTGGCAACAACTCGCCAATGACACGCGCCATGGCAGCCACGGTCACGGTTTCCACCTGTGTCAGATAGGGGCGGCTGAACTCGTTGGAGAACATCACCGCATCTACGCCGCCTTCCTGTAATGCCAACAAATCCCTGCGCCCAGCCTCCACGACGGCTTTCATGCCTCCACTACGGTCATAGGCAGGGTCGCCGGGCATAGCACGCAGGTGACACATAGCGATGATAGGTTTATCCGTTCCAAAAACATCCTGTAACCAGGACAATCTCATCCTCCTCATCAGGCTAAAAATACAGTTTGAATCAAGCTATTGCTAGACTATCCCCGGGATAGGTCAAGAGCTGAATCTATGCTATCCAATACCTCCGCCAGTAGAATGATCAAATGCTCCATATCCGGCCGTGAGCCCACTTCAATCGGAGCATGAGTGTAACGGACGGGAAATCCCATGTCCAGGGCGGGTATCCCCTCCCGCACGACAGCTAAATAAGAGGTTTCTCCTAATCCTCCTAAGAACACAGAATGCTGTAGAGGGATGCCTAAACGGGCAGCAGTCTCAGTAACGTATTGACGAAGTCGTGGATTAGGAATCAGACCATTCAATGTGCCCCGACCGTGAAAGGTATAATGGCTAATGACCGGTCCGCCTCCAAATCGGATATCTGCAAGGGGCTTCAGATCCGGTGTATCACAAGCAACAGCTACATCCAATCCAATTGCCATGTCCGGGTTGATGGCAAACCCTGCCGTCACTACACCACGGATATTAAATTCCTCCTGCACAGAGGCAACAAAATATATTGTGGCAGCTCTCTTTTTGCCTGCCAGCAAGCGTATGAGCTGTAATAAGACAAAACAACCGGCTCGGTCATCGAGTGCCTTTCCTGCAAATTGCCCACCCAGCATCTCCTGGAAGAAACCATGATATGTGACCGGAGTACCGGGATAAATACCCATGGCCTCAGCTTCAGCCTTCGAGTGTGCACCAATGTCCACATAGAGCTCATTGATTTCGGTAACCTTGAATTTCTCCTCCGGCGGTGTCAAGTGATGAGACTTTGGTCCAATCACACCAAATACATCGCCTTTGGAACCGCGCAAAACCAAGCGCTGTGCTGGAAGGCTCTTCTCCGGAACGCCACCTACTCGCGTTAATCGTATCCATCCATCATCCTCGATTTTGCGCACCATAAACCCAAGCTCGTCCATATGCGCGGAAATCATGACTTTTGGGCCTTTTGCCTGCGTACCAGGTAGGCAAGCGATCACATTACCTAGGCGATCTACACGCACGTCAGACACGAAGCGTGACATTTCCGCCTTCATGTACTGGATCATAGCCTCCTCGTGGCCTGACAGTGCGGAGAGATGGCACATCTGCTGTAGTTGTTCTAGGCTCTCAATCGGCTTCACTTTTTCTGTTTTCCTTCCTTGTCTCTGTGCCCAAGGCGAGCTCTTTGTCTAGCGCTGGTTGTGTGCTGACCAAAAGGTCCTTGATCCGAAACGATCCATAAATTTCAGAACCAGCGACCTAGTCTGGCATAATTGTAACCAATAGTCTCTGCAATGGCCAATCGGACCGCAAGACATGCGCAGAAGGGGGAGGCGATAAACGAACATGCCAGAGATAGTAAGCCCGCTCTTTCATAGACTCTGACTAAACAGCCTAAATGATCTCTTTGGATTTGCATTTGGTTATTTCGATTTGTCTACGTCTTTTGCGTTGCTTTCTATGTTGTGACTTAAGAGCCCCACATCCGTCCACCGTCAGCTGTTATTATCTCACCGCTAATATAATTCGATAGCTCAGAGCAGAGAAAGAGCACAACGCGTGCAATATCTTCTGGTTGTCCTATGCGCCGGATAGGTATGCGCGGGATATAGTGCTCCAGCAATGCCTCTTCCGTCTTGTAACGAGCCATAAGCATATCTGTCTGGATCACCGCCGGCATAATGCCATTGACCAGGATTCCCTTTGGCGCATATTCCCTGGCCAAGTAGCGAGTCAAGCTAAAGCTCCCACCTTTTGACACGACATAAGCAGGTGCCCCTGTTGAACCTGTCATGGCGCAAGTAGATGAGATATTGATGATTCGACCCTTCCCTCTGGCGACCATGTGCGGCAGCACTGCCATCGCACATAAGTACTGACCCGTTACATTGACAGCAATAGTGCGTTCCCAGTCTTCGCTTACTCCGGCGTTGTTGACCAAGATATCGATCTGGCCAAACGCATCGAGTGCAGTTGAAGCAATATGCTTTGCTCCCTCTTTGACGGAAACATCTGCTTGCACGAAAACGACCCGTCGACCTAGACTTTCAATATAGTCCATGGTAGGACGCACTTCGCGCTCTTCTCGAATATCATCAAGGACAATATCAGCCCCTGCCTCTGCTAGAAGTCGGCAAGTAGCACGACCAATTCCTTGGGCACCGCCGGTTACAATGGCCACTTGGCCGCTCAAATCTATGATATAAGGCATGTTTCTGATCCCTTTCTCCTCAGTTACACCGCGATTGGGTATCGACCATATCTTTTGGCATCTTCAACCATCCGTAAAAGGTTATCTAGAGGCACATCGCTTTGGACAAGGTTTGCCGGAGCGAGGATGTATCCACCGCCCGGCGCAAGCTGGCGAATACGTGTGCGGACTTCACGCGAGACATCTTCAAGCGAGCCTGGCATGGCTTGCTGCATGTCGATTGCACCGTGGAACACCAGCTTCTCACCAAAATTAGCCTTTAACTCTGCTGGATCCATCCCTGCAGCCAATGGCTGGACTGGGTTTAAAATATCCACTCCGAGTTCAATGAGATCAGGGATCAGGTTCCGTATCGAACCACAACTGTGCAGATAAATGCGAGCTTGCGGAGCCTTACTACGTATCAGCTCATGCAATCGTTGTCTAGCTGGTTTGATCATTTTGCGAAATAACTCAGGAGACATAAAGCTGTTCTGTTGAGTACCATAATCATCCTGCGTCTCCACGATGTCTACGTACGATCCTACCGCGGTCAATAAAACATCGTAATACCTCATAATGGTATCTGTCACTCGGTCTACCAGCCGTATAGCCAGTTTAGGGTCGGCAATCATATCTACCATGAAATTTTCCATGCCACGCAGCACCCAGCAATGCTCAAAAATGCCTGAAGTTGGAGAGCGCGTCGCAACGGCGAAAGCCGTATGGTGCCGCAAGTATTCACCCCGCTCTTTTACCCCTTCCAGTAAGCCAGAATCCCCATACGGGTTCGGCCAGGGATATCCATCGATATCAGATATTGTTGTCGCTTTGGCCAGGGGATTACCCGTGAAGGCGTGTAGGCCGCCTTTCGTCTCTCTAGTTATGCCCCAAGCATCGACAAACGGGTCATACAAGCCACCCGCACCCAGCTCTTTGCGCACGAAATGGTCGGAGTGATAAAAATTCAGAAAGACATGTCGTACATCCGTGCCAAGAGCATCAAAAACACGATCATCGTAGTAGTTATCACCGTGTCCGCGCCGGAATGGCTCAATCTCGCCCTCAATGTGCAGTCGATCCTTCAATGCTCTATATACCGCATCGTGGATCGCGGATCCACTGGCTCCGATTCCGATGGGCACGCGGTCTGGCTCACGGTGACTCAATGTGGATGTTACTCGTTCTCTCGGGGTCATGTGGAATCAAATGCTCCTTGTGGGATTGGCCCATGAGTGGCCGATTTATCAGCAAGCCTATCGCAGAGTGATTGCTTAACCATTAGCTTGTAGGGCCAGCAGCTATTCAAAATGCGCTGAATCCAGACTACAACATTCGAAGGGTAATAAATAGACGATCAATAACCGAGCTGTTTCAGGATGCTTTCAGCCAAAGCCCTCTTCTCAGCTTTGGTCCCACTGATGAAGGGTACACCACTCACAACCGGCACGCGAAAAGTCCGCGAAAGAGGCGTCATTTCAATGATCAAGTCAGCCTGCTCCGCCCAACGATCTAGCCCTGCCAAGTTGGATTTGACAACTTTCACAAAGCGGCTGAGTTTCCGCTCACGGATCATATCCTCCAATGCAGCAACACCAATGGTGCTGGTATTAATTCCTGCCGGGCAGGCGACCACAATGTGTTTGACTTTGTCCTCCATCCAAAACAACCCCCCCTTGTGCTATATTAGCAATATCCGAAATCTACGCAGGGAAAGGGCTCGTGTCATGCGCACACGAGCCCTTTAGACACAAAACTAAATCTTCGCTAACCCGATCAATCGGAAAAACACTACCCAGATGAAGGCCATAAGATCGCCACCACCTAGTCCAAAAGCCGCCACCTGTTTACCAGCCGCGATCTGCTCAGCATACAGACCGAGTTTCGCAAAAGCAGCCGTGTAGACTGGGGCAAGATAAGTCGAGGTGTAGAAGATAGGAATGGCCACAATCAACATCGCCAAAACCGCTTTCACGATATTACCTTTGGCCCAAGGCATGATCGCTCCCAAATAATAGGGAACTGATGCCAGGCTAGTAATAGCCAACAACTGGTTTCCAGGCAGGATAGCGCCTAGGAGTACCATTAGAGGCATACCAATTACAGATGCAGCGATTACCGGAGGCGGACCAACATATACTGCTACATCAACGGATACCGAAACCGGCTCTTCCCCATACTCGTATTTTTCCTCCCCTTTTGTAAATCGACGGCGGAGAAAGTCAACGATTTCTGTGGTGAGGGAGACTAATCCTTCTGACAGAATCGCCACCATGCGCGGCAGCAAAACCATCAAAGCTGCCACGACAGCAGCGAAACCCAAGATCTTGGCTACATTGTACCCGGCTATGATACCCAGGATTACCCCAACCACCGCGCCCATCACAACCGGCTCTCCGAGCACTCCAAAACGGTCGCGTATAGCATCTACATCGGCTTCTATATCTTTAATAAATGGAATCCTATCCAGAAGCCAAAGCACAGGGATACCCATAGCAGTAAAATGTGCAGTTGGCCCGGCGGGGAAAGAAATACCAGGAATGTTCAAGAATTTCTGGAATTCTTTTTTCTGCCAATCGGCGAGAACGACGCCGAACACTGAGTAGATGACAGCTGCTACAATCGCGATTACCACACTGTCAGTCAGTGCCCAAATGCAGGCTCCGAATGTCTGAGCATGCCACATGCCCCAGATATCAGTCCATAGGGTTTTTTGTACGCGAAGGGCGACTAGCACCAAATTGACCGCCAGGATGCCAACATAAACAGCCGCCAATCCTGGCCATCCAAAGGCTAGTCCAGCAGTCCCCCAGCCTACATCCACTATGGTAGAGCTCCATCCAAATCTGGCGGCAAGAGCTGCCATTGCTGGTTCCAGGTTTTCGACGATCATATTCACCACTAGGAATAGGCCCTGCAAGCCAACGCCGACAAGCAGACCACCAACTAGAGCTTTTCCCCACGAAACCCGAAAAACTAGACCCACAAGAAACATCATCACGGTCACGATGACAATCGGACCTAGGCCAATAAACCAATTGATCGCACTGGAAATGGCTCCCATTTTTCTCCTCCTTGCTTTTTAGATATTCGCAAATAAGTGGTTATAAAGTGGTTATAAAAAGCAACAGGTTTCGAACAAATTAGTTTATTACAGGCCATCACCTCCTTTCCTTGGCATCGCTATCCATTCAGAAGGCGCATCTCATTCTGGCTCACCATCGCCATTCGCCAGGATCTTATCTCGCAGAAGCGAGACAACCTTTGCAGGGGTCCTGGCTTCTTTGAGTGCTAGAAGAGTCTCTGGTTCACCAAAAGCCTCTGCTAGACGCTGAAGCATCTTCACTTGCTGGCTGCTGTCCGCAACCGCAACCATGATTACCAATTCGACCGGCAGTTTCTCTTCTGGATCGGCCATATTCCCAAAAGGGACCGCTGGCGAGCATGTAGCGACAGCGATGGCTGTATAATTAACATGCTCTGCTTCAGCGTGTGGAATAGCAACATAAACGCCTCGTGTTGGTAAACCAGTTGGGAATTGCTGCTCTCGTTTACATACTGCACCGCCATAGCTGTCCTTTACAGCGCCGCAAGCATATAACATTTCGGCCAACTTGCGAATGACAGTATCACTGTCCGCAGCACGCACATTTAAACATACTAACTTCTCATCCAAGTAGACTTCGTTGCATGTTACCGATTTTGTATTGTCCACCACACCACTATTGCTCACGAACACCTCTATTGATTCAAACGAGTTTCACTTCCACAGGCCATGCCTTGAGCATGTCAAGAGCGCGAGTGGATACGTCTGTATCAGTAATGAGAACATCCACTTCTCCCAAGTCACACACCCTGGCAAAGCCAATAACCCCAAATTTCGACGAATCGGCTAACACGATCACTTGCTCGCCTGCATGAAGCATGGCTTGCTTTATTGCCACTTCCTCCAAAACGACATTGCCGATAACGCCATCTTCATGGATAGCATCGGCACCTAAGAAGGTCTTGTTCACGCGAAGAGTCCTGAGGAACGCTTCTGTTTGGGGACCAAGTAGGGTGTACACGTTAGCACGGGCGACACCTCCCGTACAGACCAAAGCGATGTTGGGATTGGCAGCCAACTTCACCGCGATTTGCAGATCGTTAGTTACTACAGTGAGATTGCGCCGGCGTGCGAGCAAGAGCGCCAGTTCGTAAGTTGTGGAGCCAGCGTCTAAGATAATGGTCTCACCGTCGCGCACCATCTCCGCTGCTGCAGCTGCAATACGGCGTTTCTGCTCGATGTTACGCTGGCGTTTGATCTCATAAGGGGGTTCCAGAGTGGTGCTTGGCACAGCGATCACAGCACCACCACGCGTACGAATGAGTTGTCCTCCTCGTTCCAGATGCGCTAGATCGCGGCGGATCGTTGCTGGGGACACTTCGAGCGGTACGGCTATTTCTGCAACTTCAATGTAGCCCTTCTCTCTCAGTTTATCTAGCAGGATCGCACGGCGCTCTTCAGCAAGCATGATACCTCTTGATGTGCATAACAAAACTATTTCGAGCAATTTTTTGTTTCAAAATGCTCATTCTTGAGCATATTATAGCACAAATTCGTGCCGTTGTCAATAGTTTTTGCATGAGTAATTGTTCAGATTTGCGGTAAAGAATCGTAGCCGAGCAGCCTCTGGTCACAAGATATAGTAGAGTAGTGCCACGATAGCTAGGTACTAATAGTAGAAACCGAGCTATCCCCAACTCACCAACCCTAGCCCTAATCTGCACAATTATAATAGGGAGTGAAAAGCCCTTCTTATTAACCCAGATTACAACACGCAGGCTCCAATCACCGTCTGTTTGTTTGACCAGCGACCTGAAATGCGATAGTATGCTGCCATAATTCACTGTAGCAAGGGAGGCACATACAGAATGACAACCGCCTATGCTGCTGCCATTGACCAAGGGACGACCGGCACACGCTTCATGATCTTCGACCACACAGGTCAGGTGGTTGCCTCAGCGTACCAGGAACATCAACAAATCTATCCCAAACCCGGCTGGGTAGAGCACGATCCTAAGGAAATCTGGAGTGTCACCTGCCAGGTTATCCGGCGAGCCTTCGATGAAAGTGGTATCAACCCACAGCAGGTGCTTGGCATTGGCATCACCAATCAACGGGAGACGACCATTGTCTGGGACCGAACCACTGGCCAACCGCTATGCAATGCCATTGTTTGGCAATGCACACGCACTCGAGATATCTGCCAGAGCCTTATCCAGCAGGATCTTGAGCCCCTTGTCCGAGAGCGGACTGGCCTAGTTATCGCCACCTATTTCTCCGGCCCCAAGATCAAATGGATTCTGGACAATGTACCTGGTGTGCGCGAGAAAGCGAAACTAGGGCAAGCGCTCTTTGGCAATGTAGATACCTGGCTGATCTGGAACCTCACGGGGGGCGTGAATGGCGGAGTACACGTCACTGACTATAGCAATGCCTCTCGTACGATGCTGATGAACTTACACACGCTGGATTGGGACGACGAAATCCTTGCGGCGCTTGACATCCCCAGAACAATGCTCCCCACTATTCGCCCATCCAGCGACCGCGAGTTCTACGGCTACACGGAGACCAAAGGGCCGGTGCCAGCGCGCATACCCGTGTGTGGCGATCTCGGTGACCAGCAGGCAGCTCTCGTAGGACAGACCTGCTTCGCACCTGGTGAGGCTAAGAATACGTATGGCACTGGTTGTTTTATGCTGCTGAACATCGGCGAGCAGATTGTGCTTTCCAAAAGCGGGCTCCTCACCACTGTAGCCTATGGTTTTGAATCAGGGCACTGCGTCTATGCATTGGAGGGCTCCATCGCCATCACTGGAGCAGCCGTGCAATGGTTGCGTGACAACCTGGGCCTGATCAAGAGTGCAGCTGAGACGGAAGAGATTGCGCGCTCGGTAGAAGATGCTGGTGGCATTTACTTTGTGCCAGCATTCTCCGGTTTATTTGCTCCCTATTGGGACATGGATGCACGAGGAGCGATCTTAGGCATTACCCGCTATGTGACCAAGGCACACCTCGTACGTGCTACACTGGAAGCTATTTGCTACCAGACGCGCGAGGTATTGGAAGCCATGCATGCCGATGCGGGGTTGAGGTTGCAGTCGTTGAAGGTGGACGGTGGTGCGGTCGTCAATGATTTTCTGATGCAGTTGCAGTCCGATATCCTAGGAGTTCAGGTCGTGCGGCCTACAGTCCGGGAGACAACGGCGTTGGGGGCAGCGTACGCGGCGGGTTTAGCTTCAGGCCTGTGGAAGAGCATCGAGGAACTGCGTGAGAACTGGGCGGTTGATCGCGTTTTCATTCCTCAGTGGGATGAAGAAAAACGCGAAGCTGGCTACCGTGGCTGGCGCAAGGCAGTGCAGAGAGCTATGCACTGGGTGGAGAAGTAATCGGCAGAGGAAGCAGATTCGAGCAGTGGAATATGAATGCTTGGTATGACATCATCATCGTAGGCGGCGGAGTAGTAGGTTGTTTCATCGCCCGCGCGCTTTCCCGCTATAAGCTGCGTGTGCTCCTTTTGGAGCGTGAGTCCGATGTTTGTTCGGGCGCTTCCAAAGCCAATACGGCCATTGTCCATGCTGGCTACGACGCCAAGCCGGGCACGCTCAAAGCCTCGCTCAATGTGGCGGGCAATCGCGTGTATGACCAGATTTGTGCAGATTTGGATGTGCCTTTTCAACGTTGTGGCACCTATGTCGTGGCTTTGGATGAAGAGGATTTGCGCACCCTCGATGATTTGTATCAGCGCGGCGTACAGAATGGCGTGACAGGCATGCGCGTGATCTCTGGAGAAGAGATGCGGCGCATTGAACCATTGGTCAATCCTGAAGTGCGTGGAGCATTGTATGCTGCCACCGGTGGTATTGTGGATCCCTTTCTGCTGACCATTGCCGCGGCGGAAAACGCAGTGGTCAATGGCGTGCACCTGCTTCTGGAGACCGAAGTCACGGATTTCATCCGACAGAATGGCAGGCTAGCTGGGGTCAGAACAAGCCACGGCCAGTTTTTGAGTCGTTTTGTGATCAACGCTGCCGGTTTGTATGCTGATCAACTAATGGCCAAGGCTGGTCTGCACGGATTTTCCATCACACCACGCAAGGGCGAGTATTGCGTTTTTGACCGCGAGAAGAGTCGGGTACGTGCTGTGCTTTTCCCCTGCCCTACGCCGATTAGCAAAGGCATTCTGGTGACACCCACGACACACGGCAACACCATGATTGGCCCAAATGCAGTGGATATCCAGGACAAGAGCGATCTTTCAGTAACTCCGCAGGGTCTGGAAGAGGTTTTCTCGGGGGCGCAGCGACTGGTGCCTACACTGGAGCGGCGCGATGTTATCGCTGTTTTTGCGGGTCTGCGCGCCAGCGGCAGTACAGGCGATTTCTTGATCGAAGCCCCTGTACAGGCTCCTGGTTTGATCAACGTAGCGGGGATTGAATCCCCGGGTTTAACTGCGGCGCCAGCCATTGCAGAGTTTGTCCTTGATCTGCTGCGCGAGTGCGGGCTAGAATTGCGGGAAAAACCTGACTACAATCCCATTCGCCGTTCTCCACCGCGCTTTCACGAACTATCGCATCGGGAACAAGCCTTGCTGATTGCTCGGGATGCGCGCTATGGGCGTATTGTGTGCCGTTGCGAGATGGTGACCGAGGGCGAGATTGTCGCGGCGATTCATGCCCCTGTCCCGGCACGCACATATGACGCGCTCAAGAGACGGACGCGTCTAGGAGCCGGGCGATGTCAGGGAGGATTTGATACCCCTCGCGTGATTCATATCCTGAGCCGCGAGCTAGGCCTCCCACTAACTGCCATCACGAAGAAGGGGCCAGGTTCCGAGTTCGTTGTGCGCGAGACAAAGGACAGGAATGATACCAAGACAAAGGTGTAGCTAGCGTTGAAGACCTTGCATTATGATGTTGTAGTGATAGGAGGAGGTCCAGGAGGGCTTGCTGCAGCTATTGCCGCCCGTGAGCGCGGCGCGGAGCACGTCTGTATTGTCGAGCGCGCGGAGGAGTTGGGAGGCATTTTGCAGCAGTGCATCCACAATGGATTTGGTCTGGAAGTGCTTGGATCTGACCTGCCAGGCCCCGCTTATGCACAACACTTTATCAATCGCGTTTACCAAACTGGGGTGCAGGCATTGTTGGATACCATGGTACTAGAAGTTACTTCCCAGCGGAGTATTTATGCTACCAATTCGCGGGATGGCATTGTAGAGATCAAAGCTGGCGCCATTGTTTTTGGCATGGGCTGTCGCGAGCGAACGCGAGGAGCATTGGCTATCCCAGGCACTCGTCCAGCGGGAGTGTACACTGCTGGAACGGCGCAGCGCTTGGTCAACATCGAGGGTTACATGCCGGGACGGCGCTTTGTGATCCTAGGGTCTGGCGATATTGGCATGATCATGGCACGCCGCTTGACCTTAGAAGGGGCTAAAGTGGAACGAGTGTTGGAGATCATGCCGTATCTTTCTGGACTGAAGCGCAATTACGTACAATGCCTACAGGATTTTGGCATCCCGTTGCAGTTGAGCCACACCGTGCGCGAAATAAAGGGAGACAGGCGTGTGGAAGCAGTTGTATCTGTGGCTGTGGATGAGCAGTGGCGCCCCATTCCGGGAAGCGAAGAGATAATCCCTTGCGACACCTTGCTGCTTTCTGTTGGACTTATCCCGGAAAATGAGCTATCGCGTCGGGTTGGCGTGCAGATTGACCCTGTCACTGGTGGGCCAATCGTAGATGAGGGGATGGGCACTTCTTTGCCCGGCTTTTTCGCTGCGGGGAACGTTGTGCATGTCTACGATCTGGTAGACTGGGTGACGATGGCTGGGGAAGTTGCTGGACGCAGCGCTGCCGAATACGCACTTGGGTTGGCTCCTGCTGCGGTGCGTCGCTTGCGTGTTGTAGCAGGAGATAATGTGCGCTATGTAGTGCCCCAATTACTCGATCCCGAGAGTCTGACTCTTGGTCCACAGCGATTGCAGTTGCGTGTGCGTGAGCCTATCGAAGAGAAAGTAAATGTGATCCTCGAGGCAGATGGGACGGATATCTGGCGCAAGACAGAGCGCTATGTGCGGCCAGGCGAGATGGTCACGGTGCAGTTGATACCTGACCTCTATGACCGACTCAAGCTCGCCACTATCTTGAGGGTGGGGGTGAGGAAGCGAAAGTGAAGAACAAAACTATCCTGACATGCATCACCTGCCCCATGGGTTGTCGCCTGGATGTCACCGTAGAAGAGGGCAAGGTGGTATCCGTAGAGGGACAAGCCTGCAAGCGTGGTCTGACCTATGCGCAGGATGAGATCACCGATCCCAGACGCACGGTCACAACTACAGTACGCGTGGTAAACGGTCTCCATCCTCTGCTGCCAGTTTATACTGAGCGGCCTTTCCCTAAGAATCAGATTTTCCCTCTGTTGGAAGAGTTGCAGCAGGTTACGGTGGCAGCGCCTGTACGTGCTGGTCAGGTGATTCAGCCCAACGCTTTGGGGACTGGGATCAATGTACTTGCCAGCAGGGATATGCCACAGAGGGGGTAGCCTCGTGCGCGTCCTGGTTTTCGGGGCTGGAGCCATTGGTTCGCTGCTTGGTCATCGCCTTGCAAGCGCGGGACACGAAGTGATATTAGTTGGTCGTCCCAGTTACGTGCATGCTGTGCAGGAACACGGTTTGATTCTAGAGCGGGCCAAGGCTCCAGGTAGCCATGCCGTATACCCCAGCACTGTCGCAAACATCTCGGACATTCCTGTTAGCCAGCGTCACTGGGATATGATTCTGCTGACAGTGAAGGCGTATGATACGCGGGAAGCTGCTTTGACGCTTGCCCCGTATGCTTCAAACGATATACCACTTCTCATCGTGCAAAATGGTGTGGGCGGCGAAGAATTAGCCCAGCGGGTATGGAAACAAGCAGCGATCATCTCTGGGGTGCTCACTCTCTCCGTGTCGGTGCTAGCCCCTGGCCGCATCCGTCTGGAAACCACTCGTGGCGGTTTGAACCTGGCCCCGACCAGAGGAGACATGGATGTGGATAGGTGGGCCAGGCTCTTCTCCACGGCAGGGCTGAAGACCGCCACATACCATGACTACCGCGCCATGAAATGGTCTAAGTTGCTGCTCAATATACAAGCCAATGCTATCCCGGCCATCTTGGACATGACACCGGCGGCTGTCTTCGCCCATGCGGCGCTGTTTGCCATTGAGCGCTCTGCCTTTTTGGAGGCTCTGGCAGTAATGCAGGCTATGCGTCTCAGCGTGGTCAGCTTCCCTGGCTATCCGGTTCCTCTACTGGTGTGGGCAATGCAGGCGATGCCTGCCTCGTTGTTGCGCCCACTGCTCATGCGCTTGGTTGCTACGGGGCGGGGAGACAAGAGGCCATCGCTTTATATGGATTTGGCAAGCGGACGGCAGCGTTCTGAAGTACTCTATTTGAATGGAGCGGTGGCTGCTCATGCCGAACGTCTGGGACTGGATGTGCCAGTCAACCGTACCTTGTGTGATGTACTGACTGGCATAGTTACAGGCAGAATACCATGGGATGACTTCCGTGGCCAACCTCAGAGGCTGGTCGCGAAGATACAACACACAAGCCCATATAGTTTTGCACCCTAAATTGTGTATGGATTCCGATCTCCGGAGGGGTGGATAGCATGCAAGGACTGCAAATATGGAATGACCAAGTCTTGCTCCGCATCGCTCGCGATGCACGACTATCCTTTCGTTTGACGGGGGAGGAAAAGTTCTACGGCGATTTTGAATTTAAAGAGGGCAGTATCGAGGCAGAAGGTGGAGCACCAATTAGCGGGGTGCTCTATTATGCCGTGCCCTGCGTTTTTGAGAGCCTGGTCGTGCAGTTGGAAGGCATTGCCACTCCCGCTATGTACCAGGCAGTTGGTGCTTGGCCTGCAGATATCGATGATGAGTACCTGGAAGCTTATCCTCATTTGCATTTCCTGGAAGAGCGCAAAACGGGCACACCATGGCGCTTGGAACGCTGGTACACTCTTGCCGGACCTTACCTGGTTTTTGACAGCCAGCAATACTTCGAGCGCACCCATCCAGAGCAGTGTGGCAAAAATTGGGAGCGCCTGATCGTGCAATTGCGTCAGGTGGTGGATTTGCCTACTTGGGCCCATAACATAGATCAGATTGCCATCAATTTGATTTCTTAGGACTATTCTGATATAATTTAGGGTGCAAGCAGTTCATAAGAAAAGGCTGCTTGCAGTGGGTTAAGGGGCAAAACCGCGACAGAGCGTGATATTCCACGCTAGCAGGATTATTTGATATGTCAGATAAGCTGGAACGGTTTACAAAAAGAGCGCGCCAGGCGTTAGGGTTCTCCCAAGAGGAGGCACTGCGTCTAGGTCATCGCTATATCGGCACTGAGCACCTGCTATTGGGGCTCCTTCGTGAGCAGCAAGGAATAGCAGCCAAGGTCCTCATGCGAATGGGAGTCACTCTGGAGCGCGCACGTCAATTGGTTATGGAAATGCTTGGCAGTGAGGAGCGCTCCATGAGCACTTCCATTCAATTAGCCCCTGCTGCTAAGCGTGTGTTGGAGCTAGCCATGGACGAAGCCCGGCGCCTGGGGCACGGGTATATCGGGACAGAGCATTTGCTGTTAGGGCTTGTGCGGGAGAACCGGGTCATCAGTGCTGGGATACTGGAAGTCCTGGGACTTGACCTCGAGGAGGTGCGCAGGGAGACCTTTCGCGAGATGCAAGCGAGCCAGTACCAACCGGCTCCAGCGAAAGAAAGCCCAAAGTCTCAATCCGTGTTGGAGCAAGTAGGTACAGACCTGACGGAAGCAGCCCGGCAAGGGAAACTAGACCCCGTCATTGGCCGTGAAAAGGAAATCGAACGAGTCATTCAGATTCTCTCGCGGCGCACCAAAAACAATCCCGCCCTCATTGGCGAGCCTGGTGTTGGAAAGACCGCTATTGTCGAAGCCCTCGCACAGCGCATCGTGAACGGCGAGGTTCCGGAGCGCCTGGCGGATAAGCATTTGATCATGCTCGACGTGGGATCCCTTGTGGCCGGTACGATGTACCGAGGGCAATTCGAAGAGCGCATGAAGCGCGTAATTGATGAAATTCGCAAAAGCAGAAGCATCCTGTTCATTGATGAGTTGCACATGATCATCGGAGCAGGAGCAGCAGGCTCCTCAGTTGATGCAGCAAACATCCTCAAGCCGGCCTTGGCTCGCGGCGAGTTGCAGTGCATTGGCGCAACCACCATGGACGAGTATCGCAAGTACATCGAGGGTGATCCCGCCTTGGAGCGTCGTTTCCAGCCGGTGCTTGTCGAAGAACCAACGGTGGAAGAGACGATCGAGATTCTACGTGGCATCCGCTCGAGGTACGAAGAATATCATCGCCTCACGATTACCGACAATGCTATTCTGGCAGCAGCGAATTTGGCCGCTCGCTATGTGCCAGACCGTTACTTGCCAGACAAGGCGATTGATTTGATCGACGAGGCGGCTTCGCGCGTGCGCACTTTCAAGGCGTTTCAACCCGCTGCTGTGAAAACCGCTCTATTGCGGTTGCAAGAGGTGCAGAGGGAAAAGGACAAAGCGTTAGAGGAGCGCAGGTACGAGGACGCATTTCAACTGCGCGAGCGGGAACGAGAGTTGCGCGGGAGCGTGGAACAACTGCAACTGGGTTTGCAAGGCACGGATGAGCCTGAAGGCCTCAAAGTCACCGAGGATGACATAGCTGAGATTGTCTCGATGTGGACTGGCGTGCCTGTGACCCAGCTTGCCCAAGAGGAGACCCAACGCCTGCTCAACATGGAGGAAGCGCTGCACCGGCGGATCGTGGGGCAAGATGAAGCCATTACAGCTATAGCCAAGGCAGTGAGACGAGCACGGGCAGGTTTGAAGGATCCAAAGCGACCCATTGGTTCTTTCTTGTTCCTGGGGCCAACTGGTGTCGGCAAGACGGAACTAGCCAAGGCTCTGGCAGAATTCATGTTCGGCAGCGAAGAGGCACTCCTGCAGCTCGATATGTCCGAATTTATGGAACGCCACACGGTTTCACGCCTGGTGGGAGCGCCACCAGGGTACGTTGGCTATGAGGAAGCAGGGCAATTGACCGAAGCAGTACGACGCCGACCTTATTGCGTGATCTGTTTCGATGAGATCGAAAAGGCGCACGAGGAGGCTTTCAATATCCTGCTGCAGATCATGGAAGACGGACATCTATCGGATGCGAGAGGTCGTCAGGTAGATTTTCGCAATGCCATCATCATCATGACCTCGAACATCGGTGTGGAGCTGCTGACCCGAGAGACAACCATAGGCTTTGCAGTTGCCAGGGATGACGCCAAGAAAGCACAAGAGAACTACGATAAGATGAAGGAAAAGCTGCTTGGCGAGCTGAAACGCACTTTCCGCCCCGAATTTCTAAACCGTGTGGATAGCATCGTTGTCTTCCATGCTTTGACGGAAGAGCAAATTCGGCAAATCGTGGATATTCAGGTAGCCGAAGTGGCAAAGCGCCTGAAAGAGCACAACCTCCGATTAGAGTTGACTCCAGCGGCAAGGGACTTGCTAGCGATAGAGGGGTATAATCCGCAGTATGGTGCGCGTCCATTGCGCCGTGCGATACAACAATTGCTTGAGGATCCACTGTGTGAGGGATTGCTCTCCGGTCAGTTCAAAGCAGGCGATACCATCCTGATTGACCGCGAGGGCAACAAGCTCCATTTGTGTGCCCAAAAGCCAGCCGAGGTAGAGGAAAGCCCTCTGCAAACAGCATCGCCTGACGATACTGACCAGACCGTCTAGAAAGAGTCTGCGTGCCCAAGACACGAACCCAATTTGTTTGTCAACAATGCGGTTATACCGCGCCGCGATGGTCAGGGAGATGCCCTGAGTGTGGTCAGTGGAATACGCTCGTAGAGACGATCGAGGAGCGTCCCGGCCCAGGTGTAGCGCGGGCAGTCACGCGCACTGTTCCCCAGCCGATTACTGCCATTTCTGCTGACGGTTTTGCCCGTATTCCGGTACCCATAGACGAATTCAATCGTGCCATCGGTGGAGGCATTGTGCCGGGGTCTGTGGTGCTCATCGGTGGTGATCCAGGCATTGGCAAATCTACCCTGCTTCTACAGCTTTCTGCTTTGTTAGCTTCAGAGGGGAAAACTACGCTGTACATTTCCGGTGAGGAGTCTGTGCAGCAGATTAAAATGCGTGCCGACAGATTGAACATTTCGGTAGAGCAATTGTATGTCCTATCGGAGACTAACCTCAATCATATCTTGAGCCAGATTGAGCAATTGGAACCACAATTGGTTGTGGTGGATTCGATACAATCCGTTTATCTGGAGGAACTGGAATCATCTGCAGGAAGCATCGGGCAGGTTAGAGAGTGTGCCGCTGCTTTGCTACGCCTGGCTAAATCGCGCAACATACCCATGTTCATCGTGGGACATGTAACAAAAGAAGGGGCGATAGCAGGACCGCGTGTGCTCGAACACATGGTGGATACGGTGCTCTATCTCGAGGGCGACAGGTTCTATGCTTATCGGCTTTTGCGTAGTGTCAAGAACCGCTTTGGTTCCACCAACGAGGTCGGGGTTTTTGAGATGCAAGAGCAGGGATTAGTCGAGATTACCAATCCATCCCAGGCTTTCTTATCAGAGAGGTTAGCTTCTTCCCCCGGCTCAGTTGTAGCCGTGACAATGGAAGGTACCCGGCCATTGTTAGTGGAGGTTCAGGCGCTGACAACCACGACTAGTTTCGGACTGCCCCGCCGCACTGCCAACGGCATTGACTTCAATCGCATGCTCCTCCTCACCGCTGTGCTGAGCAAGCGGGTGGGACTCAAGCTGGCTTCGCAAGACATCTTTGTCAACGTTGTGGGTGGGCTGCGCATTAGCGAACCAGCCGCAGACCTGGCGGTAGCTGGAGCAATTGCCTCTAGTTACCGCAACATCCCCATTCCGGACGATTGCGTGATGCTGGGTGAAGTTGGACTTTCGGGAGAACTGCGTTCCGTTAGCCACGCAGAGAAACGGCTGAACGAAGCAGCGAAGTTGGGTTTCAAGCGTTGCATTGTGCCGCGTTTTCTGCGCCTAGGGAAGGCCGAGGCAATTGGAATAGAGCTATTGCGTGCACGCTCCATTGGGGAAGCCTTGGATATTGCCCTGCAGCCATAGGCTGGCCTTGGATTGCAAACTGAGGCCGTTCCGATGCATAACAAAGTAGGTGCAGTTGTCATTCTGATTGCCATCGGATTGCTTAGTTCTTGCGCATTGACTTGGCCATCCCGCGATGTCTTCTGGCATGGTATCATCTTTACCTTGTCCGGCAGGAGGCTGCTCGGGCTTGTCTTGCTCGGGTTGGCCTGTGCCGGTACGGACTTTATCGTTCATGAGCATCCCAGAGTTCCCTCTCAACAACAAAACCCAACCAGTTGCAGTACAGAAGCACAGTATCCATTTTTGCATTGGATTTTGCCTGCTGCACTGACCACGGCAGTTTGGGGGCTGCTTGCTCGACCTGGACCCTTGGAAGCAAAAGCGATAGGCATCGCAATCACAAGTGCAGCGCTGGCGCTGCTGCTGTATGCAGAATATTATGCAGTGAACTCTACAAGATATTGGGGTGCATTAGCCCAATTCGCTCTACAACTCGCCACCTATCTGCTAGCTGCGCTAGTGTACTTCACGATTCATGAGTGCATCTCTGTGGCTCGCATTGCAGCAGATACGGTGGCGGTGGCCAGCGCACTCTTGAGTCTTCGGCTCCTGGGCGATGAGCATCTTCCTTCTTTCTCACGCGTCTCGCTCTGTACCTTGGGCGTGGGATCTCTGCTTGGCATAATCTCTTGGTGGCTGCTTCCTCGCGTTGCATCTCCACTATTGTATTCCTTCTCGTTGATCATCTTCCTGTATGGGCTGACCGGGATAGCAAGGCAGTTCTTGCGGGGCAAATTTAGCAGAGAAATTTCTTTAGAGTATCTGCTTGTCAGCGTACTAGCGCTGTTGATGCTTTTCCTGTACTCACGGTAAGCGCGAGATCTGCTATGACTTAGAGACGAAGCGAACCGTTTTCAATAAGCGCGCGACAGCAGATGACGATTGCCAATGCGCACATTGCGCAAGCCTGCTTCCTGTGCAGCAGCAAGTGCTTCTTCAGCATGCCGCACTGATGTCGTAGGTAGGTCGTGAAGGTAAAAATGGGGGTGAAATCCCAGCAATGCGTAGGGAATGGAAGGATTCAACGAAGCGATGAACCTTGCCAAGTGCTGCACTTCCTCTACATCGACATAGCCAGGTACAAGGAGCGTACTAGCGATCAGCAGCGGGGGATCGGGGCGCTGGTCTATGTGGGTGGCCACCATAGCAAAGTTCTGCAGAGTTCGCTCGTTGCTTGTTCCTGTCAGAGCACGATGAAGGTGATCATTCCATGCTTTTAGATCAAACTTGATACAGCCACCGCTGTGCAACGAAAGCTCAACCATCTGCTTGGCCAGAGAGGGATGCATGCTGCCATTTGTCTCCCAACAGATGCGGATGCCCTTGTCCGCTAATAAACGCGAAGTAGCCAGCGCGTGAGACATCTGAGGTGTGGGATCTCCACCGAAGTAGCAGACGCAGAAGGTGCGTTGGTCGGCACATGCGGCCAACTCTGCAGCGCTGAGTCCTCGTCCGTGAGGGGACATCTCTCGATAATGCCAATTCTGACAGAACAGGCAATTGAACGTACATGCACCATAAAATACAGCCAGGTTTTTGTAGCCGTAGCGCGTGTGTCCAGCACAGACCCAGTCGGCCACGCAGTTGGTCGGCAGAGGGTCGAAATACCAATGCAAAAGCCCTTTCGCAGGTGTGCCTGCGTAGTGTCTCAAAATGCCGTGCTCGTTACGACGCAAGCCGCAGTATCCCGTCTCCCCTTCTGCCATACGGCATTGATTACTGCAGATCTGGCAGGATTTGCCCGAAGGGCTATCAGGCGGGGCTTCTGGCAAGTTGAATTCGCACCGCGAACGGTGATGGATTTCCCGGGCTAGTGGCAGTGCTTCGTCAGGATGCTGTCGGATGCAGTCTACACACAAGCCAAGAGATGAAGCGATCAGCAAGGACTGCTGCCCACAGAGTGTACACCGTGCCATGCTCAATACCCTAATTCGCGCAGGCGTGCTTCGCTTATTCCAAAATGATGTGCGATCTCGTGCACTACGGTGCGGCGAACCTGCTCACGCAATGCAACCACTGTAGGACACGCATGGAGCAGTGGTCCCCGGTAAATCACAATGCGGTCTGGCGTTACCAGGTTATAGTGCCTGCCCCGATGGGGAAGGGGGATCCCTTCATAAAGGCCAAACAACTGGCTAGGATGATTTACCCCAGCACGTTTCAATTCGCCAGGGCTGGGCCAGTCGGAGATGGTGATGACCACATTGTCCATGTGTTGCTGGATGTCCTCTGGCAAGTCGGCCAGTGCCTCCTCGACCAGCGCTGCGAATTGAGAAGCTGTCAGTTCAACCATAGTCTATCCATCTCCTACAGCCAGCTACTCCTGCTCACCGTCCGTTAGCCGTAGCCAGCCAGACCCAGCTTCTCATCGCCACCAACGGTAGTCATTGTTCATAGCTGCTCTGAAGTCATCGAGGATTTCGGGGATATGTGCAAAGGACCACTGATCGTGTGCCAGCCAGCGATAGAGAAGCAAGCAGCGAATTTTCTGGTGTGTCAGATCTTGGTTCCATCTGTCGATTTCTGCATAGGCAGCCTGTACCCAGCCGGTGTTGGTGCGCGCCCAGGGGTCGTTTTGATCGGTTTCGGTGATGTACACTGGCAAATGCCTCATGCTGGGCGGGATGGCTTCCATAAACTGACGGTAGGTACGGAATTCGAAGTAACGGTCTTCGAAAGGTGCATTCATCCGGGCATAAGAAGTAATTTTGGTTGGCTCAGGCCCATGGGTGTAAGTATGCAAGGCTATGCCATCGCATTTGTTGCCAACAAAAATCAAGATATCGGCCAGATACTTGATCCAATCGCCACGCTCGTTGCCTGGATACTTGGTCTCGGCATTCCAAGGAGCAACAGCGCCAATCACTACTTGATCATCCTTATGCCCCGGCCGCTTGTGTATCTCCTCATAGCAGCACTTGAAGCAATCTGCATACCTCTGGGGCGTGATCGGTTGGCCTTGTGGACCACCCGGCCATTCGTTGGGATGGTTCATTTCGTTGCCAATGATCCAGATATGGCATCCCTTTGACTGTTCGACAAAGTTGCCACAGCGCACAGCGAATTCCCGGTAGTTTTGTGCGTTGGCATCCCTTTCCGGAATGGTGCCCGGGTAGTTGCTCAGAGAAGGGTTACTATAACCATGATTCAGGCGCACGATCACGCCATAGCCAGCGTTCTGCAGCGCAGAATAATCCTTGCCACTGTAGTCATAGGGATTCCGGCCAATTTCCTCGGTGATCAGTACCCAGCCTTTCTTGCTTTTTGCGGCCATTAGGTGTTCGCCTCCTTGGTCGTGAATGCCAAAGATGTACGGCGATTCGCCAGCCGGCAACAGCCCTACGGTCACTGGCTCTGGAATGATAAGCTGCTGACCAACATGAATGAGAGCGGGATTGGCAATGCCGTTGAAATAGGCAATTACCCAGTATTTGCGTGCATCATTGTAGAAGCGAAAGGCAATTGTACTTAGAGTATCTCCTGCTTTCACCGTATAGCTTGCGGTTTTAGTGGGCCATTTGCCTGTCCATGCGGCGACAAAATCATAGAGCCAAGCGCTCATAGCGGTCGCTTCGAAAGCAGTCCTGGCCTTGAACCGGCGATGAAGCAGCTCATCGATCTCCACGGACACGGCGATCTTGGGCACATTTTCCGGGATCGAAACCCCAGGTACTAAGCCCGATGGCGTTGCCCCCGGCTCGGGTATCCAAAGTTCTTGTCCTTGGAGCAAGTTTATATCAGAGAGGTCATTGAAATAGACGATCGTCCAATATCGCTCGGGATCGTTGTAATATCTCTGAGCAATGCTGGGAAGATCTTCCCCTTCCTGTACAATATGGGGTTGGAAATAATTGCCCCACGTTCCTACCCAGTTGTTGATCAGGCTATTCAGGATGCTGGTCATCGAAGCATTGAAGTAAGCTACACGGGCTTTAAAACGCCGGTGCAGAGGCTCATCCAGATCAAAGGATATCCTTTTTGTAGCCATTGATCCTCCTTCGTAGTGTTTTGGGGAAATAGGTCTTGCTGCTTTTTGATTCACTCCACGCCAAATAAATCCTGGATGCTAATATCTGCTCCCTGCTGAGCCTCCAAACGCGTACCCATTGCTTTATAAAATGCTTCATCGTACTGGCGAGTGCGCAATGCGATGGGCATGGGCACAGCATGTCCCATGATGAGGATTTCCTGGCGCGTATCCAAGCTTTCCAAAGCGCCGCGGAGTGCACTGCGATTGCTCACCCCGGTCAGCACCGCGTCAATATCCCGCTCTTCAGTGAGCTTGCCTGTGATGCGCGTACCTAACTGAGACATTACTTCGGGATCAATGCTGCTGGGACGCTGGTCTATTACCAACAGGGTGACATTGTACTTGCGCATCTCACGTGCAATGGTGCCAAAAGTTGTCTGTCGGGCGACGGCTGGGTTGAGGAACTTGTGCGCTTCTTCGATGGTTATCATCAGCGGGCGGGGCTTGTCCGCTTCATTTTTGCTTTCTTCGTAGCGACGTGTTTTCTCTTCATAGCGTTGACGAACGCGTCGCGTTACCAGGTTGGCAACTAGCAGGTAGTCAAGCACGTTGTTGTGCCTGCCAAATTGCAGGATGACGTGCTTGCCCCGGTCGAGCGATTCTACCATGTCATCCAATGCATCAAAGGATGCTTCTTGGACAACGTACTCTTGTCGCTGTAGCCTCTTCAGGTTGCGCTGCAAGCTGCTTGCAGCCCCAGCGTGAGCGCCACTGCTTTTGCACCATTCTTCTAACTCTTCCTGGGTCATCTCGAGGAGTCTGCGCAGCCATTGTTCGCGGAAGCGATCACGCAAGAGTCCAATGGTTGCCTCCGCTGTCTGGCGTAGGTTGAGTTCTTCGCTCAGCAGGATCACATCGGCCTCTTCAATCTGGTTTAGTCCAATTTTGAGTGTGACATCAGCATTGCGCCCCGTGCGACGTCCCAGTTCCTCATCCAGAGAATAGATGAGCACCTGGGGACCAAAAATTTGGCGCAAGCCCTTTACCCAGCGGCCGTCTTCAGTCTGTTTATCAAAGGCGTACTCATCGTGCATGTCAAAGATGAGATTTACCGCTACTTTGCTTTTGATAACGCCGCTGATAACTAGCCGTGCGAGGAAACTTTTCCCTGTGCCCGACTGGCCAAATATGCCATCAGAGCGTTCTACGAAGCGATCCAACTTCAGACAGATGGGGATGTCCATAGTCAGCGGTGTGCCCATGGCAAAGTACTCCCCGCCTTCTTTGCCAAAGACGGTGGCAAAATCCAGATCGGTGGCTTCGCGCAATTCGGCAAAATGCATGGGTATCGTTTTCACCGGCTGCGGTCCGCTGCGCTCTTCCAACAAGGCACGAGGGTCAGATTCGTCTGGTTTCTCGAGCATGAGCATTGGCCTCACCTCGACCGTGGCATAGACACTGGTGCCAGCCAAGGTGCGAGCGATAAACGGGGAGGTGACACGAGGAGGATCGCTCAACAAGCGCGGGTCAGTAGCTTTCAAATGGATGTCCGAGATGAGACTGAAATAGCGATTGCGTTGGCCTTCTACCACGACAAAACTGCCAATGCGCAATTGTTCAGTGGTAATGCCAGGATCTAGGCGCACGGTAAGTCCGCTGCTGAAAGTGCCATCTATAACTACGCCTAGCCTTTTGCTGCTCATGCTTATCCTCCCCGCTCTACAAAAGTGGGAGTCTCACCAGGTCTATGTAGTGAGAGAGCTTCCCCCGGATCAATAGCGTACAAGACCGTTAGCAGTGCTTTGTGATCATCTTTGAGCAAAGTTGCGATCTCTCGAGCTGCTACGTCAAGCCAGGCACGATCGCTTCCGCGTTGCCAATATACTTCGCGCACATGGGCTGCTAACACCTGCAAAGGCGAGACTGGGCCACTGTAGCTGAGGAGTAAACGGAAATAGTGGAGGTGCTCAGTGAAACGCTGCACTTGATCCATTTCCACAGTTTGTACCGAGAAATGCAGAGGTGGCGGCTGAGGCGGCAAATGCTGCCATACTTGCCCGTGCGCAAAGAAGCCTACCAGAACTGTCCCGAACTCGGTGCGCAAGACATGCCTTAACTCTGGGTGTTCCTCGTAAATGGCCTCATCGAATACCTCTTCTGTGCTGCGGCGTACTGCACGGCGACCTGGATCCAATCCAACTGTTTGACCATAAGTAACTACAGCGTAGAGATCCATCGCATTCGCAGGCTCACTGGGCTGTCTGGTTGAGGTTTCTTTATAGCCAGGCAAGGTCACGACGACAAGGCTGCCCAGCGGTGGAGGGCGGTTGAGTTCGAAGCTTTCGGCGATAAAGCCGGTGCTCGTTGTCTCGACAATTTCGCCAATTCTCATACTCCTCGTCTCCTCTTGCTATCATCCTTGGCCGAGCGAGTTACAAGTTGTCCATGGAGTCCCAATGCCCGTTCAACCATTTCCTCTATCAGGCGCCTTTCGGCAGTGGTGATCACAGCCTGCTCATGTGCTTCCAACAATGCTGGAGGATAGGGTGGGAAGCCGGGGCTACGCTGGCACTGGTCATATAAGATGGCATGGAGCAGGTCCAGCAATGCGGCATCGGTGCTTACCCAATGAGGTACCTCGACGCGCACGATTTCTCCTCCCACGTTAAGGTAGAAGAAATCCACCCGATGTTCCCCATATCTTTCCAGTATTTGGGAGGAACTGCCAAACAGTGCAGAGCGCTCTCCTGTGGCTAGAAAGTTAAACAGGTCACGGTCACGAATCTTGGCCAGCGCCAAGCACAGATCGCGTTCGCTGCTGCTACAATGCTCGCATTCATTAGGCCGCTCTTTGCAGATCCACACCCGTAGAGAATTGGCTACATCGCGGCTATCTGTGTAGCTGATGTACCCAGCCAGTGGGATGCCCTCTTCTCGCAAGCAAGCCATCGCGGCTAGAAAACCATGTAGGAGCTTTTCCTGCACTGTCTGGCTCTCGTTTTGCAGTGCCCACAGGATGAGTGGACCATCGCGCAAGGCTGCCGTAGGAAGGGAAGGGGGTGAGTGGATCACCTCCTGCAAGGCGTCCAGGCACTCCAATTCCATGCGTGCATTGAAAAGTGTGCCCTCAATAGGCACATCGCGTTTCTCTGGAAAGAGATAGAGATCCTCATCGAGAAAACAAAACCGGCTATTGGCATCCAGGATAGCATTGGAGTGCTGGCCGTAGGTGAGAAAAGCGTAGCCAATGTTGAGCACGTAGAAGCGAACAGAGCTATGACGATCCGGTGGCATGGAAGAGGCATCAACACCGATCACGGAGAAATTCGTTGGTGTGGGTGGGGCGGGGATAACTTCGGACAAAGACCCATAGGGGATGGCGACCAGCCAGGGGAAGCGATCCTGCTGCCGGCGCTGCCATTCTAGCCTTTGACGCAAAGCATCTGCATTGATGCTGCGCAGATACGCCTGTGCTTGCCTCAAAAATTGGTCCTGGGTGGGCGACTTTGCGACGGTTGCTTGCGCTAGGCTCTCTATTTGTTTGCTGATGAAATCCAGTTTCAGTGGCAATCCGAACTGTCCTTCTAACGCAGGATACGCTCGTCACCAATGCGTTTGGTGATGCGTTTGTCATCCAGGTGCTCCAATAAAGCCTGAGCGTACTTGCGACTGGTTGAGAATATATCACGCACCTGTGCCAGGGTGATACGGCCTTCGCGTTTGAGATGATCAACCACGGTCTGCATCATTGTTTGGTAGGCTTCTGCTGAGAACAATACGGTATCGCTGACCTTAACTAGCTTTCCCTGTTCGATCAAAGCAGCGAGGACCTCTGTTCCCACCAGGGCTTCGCTATCAGCCAGCGATGGAGGCGCATAAGGGCTCTTTGCGAACATCTGAAGCAGCTCATTGATCTTTCGTTGCTGCTCTGGATTGAACACTACTCGATGATCGGACAGAAAGATAGCCGTTTCTTTCTCCCCTATTATCCCTTGCCTTGCCGCTTTGGCCATGATCTCGTTAAAGGCACGGGCCACCTGTAACCGGCTTTTCAATTCCTCGCGTGGCATGCCCGCCCGCAAAGGATAACGCAGGTGATACTCGCGCAGCAATGCGGTCATTCTCTCTAGCAGCGACTTCCAAGCATTTGTTGACATCACGTATTTGGTGCTAGCAGGCACGGAATCAAAGTCCGTAGCAGGATCCAGTAGCACTGCCTGACCGCTTTTCAGTAACGAGCGAAGAGCTTGCGTTGCCTTTTCAGCGCCCAGTGTGCTGCGTGACACGAGAGTGGCTGCCTCACAGGGTTGCTCGCGTTCCATTTCCTGCAACAAGACTTCTTCGGGCGTGCCACGGATCAGTTGTTCCAACCGGTTGATGACCTCGCGCCGAAAGCGACGATGCCGTCGCTGTGGAAACGGATCAACCACAGCGCCGCCACCCAGCGTCAGGCTTGGCGAAGCTTGGCGAATGATGAAGCGGTCGCCTTTTACTACCACCACTGGAGCGGACAAGATGAATTGTACCCAGCTTTCCTCGCCTGGTTCGAGCTCTTTACAATCTAGCAGCCGTACCCGTGCTTGACATTGGGTTGTGCCGGTGAAGAAATCCACCATGGTGTTATGCGCCAATGGACGAGGTGCATTTTTCAGCAAGCGCAGGCGCGCATCCAGCAAGGATGTAGGGCGCAGCCAACCCAGGGTGGTTAGGACATCTCCACGCTGCAATTGGTCTTTGCTGACTCCAGCAAGGTTAACTGCTACACGGCTGGGGGGAATAGCTACTTCTACTTTGGCTTTGTGCGTTTGTAACCCTCGCACGCGTGCTTTGATGTTGCCCGGCAGAATCTCCACCTCTTCTCCACTGTGCAGACGTCCATCAATCAGCGTCCCCGTAACGATGGTACCAAAACCGGCAATGGTGAAGACACGATCAATGGGCAGGCGTGGTCGCCCTGTCTCAGTGCGAGGCGGAGGAGATTGCAACAAGCGATCGAGTTCGTTTAATAACTCGGATATCCCCTGCCCTGTACGTGCGGAAACAGGGATAATCCTAGCATTTTCCAAGACCGAACCAGCTAGTTCCTTGCGTACCTCGTCCTGCACCAATTCCAGCCATTCGGGGTCTTCAACCAGATCGCTCTTGGTCAGTGCTACTACGCCGTCGCAGACCTGCAAAAGATCCAGAATTGCCAGATGCTCGCGGGTTTGCGGCATGACACCTTCATCGGCGGCGACGACGAAAAGGGCAAGGTCAATGCCTCCTACTCCGGCAAGCATGTTCTTGATGAAATCCTCATGTCCTGGAACGTCGACAATGCTCACTTCCTGACCGCTGGGCAATTTTAGCCAAGCAAAGCCTAGATCAATGGTCATTTCGCGCTCTTTTTCCTCTTTTAGGCGGTCGGGGTCAATGCCTGTCAGGGCATGCACCAGAGTGGATTTGCCGTGATCTACATGTCCTGCTGTGCCAATAACGCGCATCAGCCCACCTTTTTCTGCTGCAAGATCTCTAGGAGTTTGACCTGCCCTTGTACATAGTTGGCCATGACCTGCCAAAACTCATCAGTGGAAGCCTTGATATCCTGTTTGTTCTGCTCGAGGCGTTGTTCCAGGTTTTCCAGAATCTTGGTGACTTTTTGTTGCCAGGCTAGCAATTGTTCCAGACGAGCTGTTTGCTCCTCATCTACCTTCATTTGATTGTCTTGCCATTCGCGCAGTTCTGTGCGCTGCCTTTCCGCCTCCAAACGCTGCCGCTCCAGGAGCTCGTTTCCTTGCTGGCGCAGTTGCCTTTCAAGCTCACGCAAATCGTATAAGGTCTTCTTATCACGCTCGAACTCGTCCGTGAATCTGTCCATCTGCTTGGCCCAGCGGTCCAGCAGTATCTTGAAGCCTTGTATTTCTTTGCCTAATTCTTCCATCGTCCTGTCTTGAGCTTGTTGCTTGGCCTGCAAAGCACCTATGTCAGATTGCTCTCTCTTGCTGATTTCCTCGATGGATGATTGTATCTGCTCAATTTTCGCTTCCAAACGCGGTCCTAGGGCATCGAGAGCGGCTTTGAGCGACATGATGCTGGTGCTCAAGCCCTCATAGGTTACTCTCATACTGTTCAGGCCATCCCGCAAAGCTTGTGCATCTTGAGCAAGCAGGGTAATGCGTTGGTCCTGGGCTTCAAAGCGCTTGAGGATATCCTCAAGTTGGGTGAAAGCCCTTGTTATTTCGCTGCGCAGCTTGCTGTCCTCCTCGCGCAGGACAGCCGCCATGTTGTCGAAGGAGCCGATAGCATCCACTCGTTCCTGTAACTGGCGCACAATCTTAGCGATGGTCTCGCTCTCCAACTTATCGGTCCGTGTCCGGGCTTGTTCCCGTGCTTCTTGTTCAGCATCATGCTTGGCTAAAAGCTCAGCAAACTCTGTGCGGATGCTCTGCAGCGAGTCCTTGATTTGTGCCAAAGCGGGAGGCTGACTTTCGATGCGGACCAGCGCTGTTTGCATCTCCTGCAATTGGCGGGCTTGCTCCGTGAGTTGTGCTTTTTGGACATCAATTTGGCTTTGCAGAGCCATTAGCATCGCTTTGTCTTTGCGGCGCTCCTCGTCAAGCCAGGTCAGCAATTGAGTGATTTGGTTAAGATCCAATTTTTCCTCCTGTTCGGCCGTGAGGTGTGATACAACGCGGGAATTTCCCAGCTCTTCTAATAGAGTAGCAATTCTGCCTATATTTTTTATTATACTTTGAAAAGGCATTTTGCACAATCTTTTTTCGAGGCTATAATGTGTTTGTACGGAGAGGTCGCATAGCTTGGTCTAGTGCGCACGATTGGAAATCGTGTAGGCGATGAGCCTCGCGGGTTCAAATCCCGCCCTCTCCGCTGTCGAGGCAGGTTTGACAAAAGGAACAGGACCAGATAAGATAAGGCTGGTCGTGCTAGATGGGGAGCTAGCGGTGCCCTGTACCCGCAAGCCGCTATAGCGGGGTCGAATTCCCTCTCGAGGTGCAGCATGTCAGGACTGCTGCGGCCAAGCGGCGTTGAAGATCGGGTCCTACGCGGCAGAGGCCTGTGAACCCCGCCAGGTCCGGGAGGAAGCAACGGTAAGCAGCCTCCTCTGGGTGCCGTAGGGTAGCCTGATTGGAGCAGGCTGTCCACAGCAAGCTGGTGTGTTGGCATCGACAGAGGGTGCACGACCATTGCAAATGCGGAGGGTGGGCATGTTTCCCGCCCTCTTTCCGTTACTGGGATGAAATGAAAAAACAGGTCATTGTAGCGGGCGGGGGTGCTGCAGGTATGATGGCTGCTGGCTGCGCCGCGGAATGTGGTGCGGATGTCTTGCTGCTGGAGAAGACACCTCGCCTGGGCAACAAACTGCGTCTGACCGGCAAAGGACGCTGCAATCTTACCAACAAGACTGAGCTATCCGAGTTCATTGCACATTTTGGTGAGACAGGGCATTTCTTATACGGCGCTTTCTCCCGCTTTTTTGTGCAGGATCTGCTCTCCTTTTTTCACGAACGGGGTGTTCCGACCGTGGTGGAGCGGGGCGGGCGTGTTTTCCCAGCCTCCAACGATGCGCACCAAGTTGCAGATGCTCTGGAGCGTTATCTCGAGATGAATGGGGTGCGCATACAGCGCAGATGTCCGGTGGAGCACCTCGCGGTCGAAGAAGGACAAATCCGAGGTGTACAGGTAAAAGGGCGTACCATTCCAGGAGATGCGGTAATCCTAGCTACAGGAGGAGCTTCTTATCCACGCACAGGTTCCAGTGGTGATGGCTACCGCCTCGCCGCGGAGGTGGGGCATCGCATTGTGCCAATCCGCCCTGCCTTAATACCCTTGCTCACCAAAGAGCCTTGGGTACAAGAATTGCAAGGCCTTAGCCTGCGCAATGTACAGATTACTCTGTTCTTGGACCGGGAGGCTATTGCTCAAGAATGTGGTGAGATGCTATTTACGCATTTTGGCGTGTCTGGGCCTGCCGTTTTGACTCTGAGCAAAAGAGCCGTGGATGTGCTGGGCCAAGGGAGGATTTATTTGTCCATCAATCTCAACCCCGCTCTTGCTGCTGAGGAGTTGGATGAACAATTGCGGCAGGAACTGGATGCCCATGGACGCCAGCAATTGCACAATTTTTTGGGCGCGTTTTTGCCTAGCAAGATGATCTCCGTGTTTGTAACCTTGCTTGGCATTCCAGCCGACAAGCCCGGACATCAAATCACATCAACTGACAGGAAGCGCATCGTGTCGCTCTTAAGAGATCTGCGGCTGACCATAACCGGCAGCCGCCCTATCAGCGAAGCCATTGTGACCGCAGGCGGCGTAGACACAAAGGAGATCAATCCACGAACGATGGAATCACGCCTAGTTAAGGGGCTTTACTTCTGCGGGGAAGTGATTGACGTGGATGCGGACACTGGTGGCTATAATCTGCAGGCGGCTTTCTCTACGGGCTACTTGGCCGGTGAGTCGGCCGCACATGAGGCATCATGAGCTGTGGTAGAATGAAAAGTTGCTAGATGTTGCCAATGTTTTCAAATGTCAGGATTGCCTGCGTGGCCCGCTGATTGCCGACGAAACTGTGCGAAGGATCGAGAACGATTGTCTGAAAAAGAGCAAGCATTGCCTAGGGCACCAATAAACTCTGAATCTTATCTTTTGTCCATAATCCAGAGCATCCAACTGCGGTCGGGGTTGTTTTCTCTGCTACTGGTTATGTCTCTCGTGCTAGTGATGGCCTCTAGTTATGCCCGATCAGGAGTATTGGTCACGTTGGAGGTGAATGGGCAGGTATGGAGGACGAAAACCCATCAGCGCACAGTCGGTGCATATCTGCGCGAAGTAGGTTTGACCTTACAACCAGGGGACATTGTCCTACCTTCGCTTGACTCCCCACTTGGGGAACAGCAAACCATCGTCGTGCAAAAGGCTCTGCCGGTGTTGATTGAAGCCGATGGGCAGGTTATCGAGCACTATACTCAAAGCCGGCAAGTAGTGGATGTGTTGCGCGAAAGGGGCTTGCAGCCCAAAGACTATGATCGGGTGATGCTCAATGGCACACTGGTAAGTCCGGAAGCGTCCCTCCCACATTACCAATGGACGCCAAGCCGTTGGCCGCTGGTTCGAGGAATTCTACATGGTCTGGCGAGCGTGCCAATGTCTTCCTGGACACGGATTAAGCTGCAACGTGCGATTTCATTGTCTATTCGAGACGGTGGTGCACAGACTGTTATCCATACAGTGGCGCGTACAGTGGGTGAGGCGCTGCTCAGCCAAGGCATTGCCCTATATGTTGGCGATCGTGTACAGCCTTTATTGGGTACTTTGCTGACGGCCGGCATGCACGTTGAGATCCACCGTGCTAAACCAGTGACGATTCGAGCGGATGGTAGGACGATTCCGACCCGCACACAGGCAGACACTGTGGCTGAGCTGCTACATGAGGCAGGGATCACACTGCTTGGTAAAGATTACACCATCCCACATTTGGATGCGGAAATCACAGTGGATATGACGGTGAGGGTGGTGCGCGTGCTCGAGGATCTCATCGTGGAGACGGAAGCCATTCCCTTCGAAACAGCTTGGCGTCCGGATAACACGCTGGAGCTAGATCAGCAGCGTATAGACCAGCAGGGGAAGTCGGGCGTGCGCAAACGACGTGTACGTATCGTCTACGAAGATGGTCAGGAGAAGGAGCGGACCACAGTGGACGAGTGGATTGAGCGCCAACCTACTACGCGTATCGTGTCCTATGGTACCAAGATCGTCGTGCGAGAGTTGGCAACCCCAGATGGTGTTATCCGCTACTGGCGCAAGGTGCGCATGTTGGCTACTTCCTATAATGCTGCGACCGCGGGCAAGAATCCCGATCATCCTACTTATGGCATAACCAGACTGGGATGGAAAGCACGGAAGGGTATTGTGGCTGTGGACCCACGAGTTATTGCCTTGCGCACCGAAGTGTATGTTCCAGGCTATGGGTTTGCCACGGCTGCTGACACCGGCAGTAAGATTCTGGGGCGACGTATAGACCTCTGCTACGATGATGACAACCTGGTGCTTTGGTATAAGTGGGTGGATGTGTATTTGCTTGAGCCAGTGCCGTCTACTGAGAAAATCAACTGGATTTTGCCCAGTTATCCCACGGAGCGGCGCTAAGGGCTGTTGCTTTCTGAGCGAGGATGAGCATCAAGGCGTTTTTGCAGGAACTTGAGCTTCAACCGCACAAAAGGCTAGGACAGAACTTTCTTGTCGATCGGCGTGTCTTGAGGCGAATACTCGCGGCTGCCGAAGTGGGGCCACACGATACCGTGCTCGAGATTGGAGCTGGGTTAGGAACTCTGACTGAAGCTTTGGCTGAGCGGGCACGTCGCGTAGTAGCCGTTGAGATTGATGAAGAACTTGTGACCATCTTGCAGGAGCGACTGGCATCGCTTGCCAACATCGAAATTATCCCAGCCGATATCCTGACTGTGGACATCGCCTACCTTGTACAAGGAGCGCATACGGAGGACATTCCCAGCTACAAAGTAGTGGCCAACATCCCTTATTACATCACTTCGGCCGTGATGCGGCATTTACTGGAAGCAGACAAAAAACCCCAACTGATTGTGCTGATGTTGCAAAAAGAAGTAGCGCAGCGCATTACGGCCCAGCCGGGGCAAATGAGCCTTCTTGCCGTCAGTGTGCAGTTCTACGGGCAACCTCGGCTCATTGCGCATGTGCCTGCTAAGGCGTTCTACCCAATTCCCAAGGTAGATTCGGCCATTGTCCGCATTGATCCACACGAGCAGCAACTTCTTGCAACGAACGAGATTGGGCCCTTTTTCGATGTAGTGCGTGCTGGCTTTGCTCAGCGGCGCAAACAGCTCCGCAATGCGCTTGCTCATGGTCTGGACTTATCGGTGGAACGCGTTGCTCAAGCCATGGAAGAAGCAGGCATCGAGGAGCAACGTCGGGCACAGACACTAAGTGTCAATGAGTGGATATCGTTATACCGTGCGCTTAGCTGCAAGGCGGGTTGAGACGAAAGGCGGGCATAAAAAACCAACGTTTGCAGTGGCTGAGAAAGATGTATTGGGTGCCTGGGTTGGTCTAGGAGGTGCGTGGCCTAACGAAGACCGCCATGCGGTCGAATAGGTCCCAATTGGGGAAGGAGTGCACACGAAAAGTCTGCGTGCCATTTTTCTGTGGGTATGGATCATGCACTTCAAAAGTCCTATCTCCATGGTAGCCAATCACCACCCAGACGTGCTCGCCAAAGATAAGCCTTACCTGACCTTCAGGGGTATCAATGGTGGTTTCTTCTATTTCCTGCCGTTTTGTCACCCAAACGATTACAGGGTAGCCATCGAGCACTGCCTCAGCCACCTCTTGGTAACTAGTGCCCTTGACTGCCAAAGCCACGAACTCGCCACCGGCCGGCTCTAAGACACAGCGGTTCAATGTTTCAGCTACGGCGGGTGCATAAGCTCCATAGTTCTCCCAGTTGATGCTACCGTCTGCGTAACGGTTCCTACCGGAGGGGTCCCCGCGAAAACCGAGGTATGGATTGGAGTTTCTGGGCATGCAGGCAAGTAGTTCTTTTTCGCTGGGGACAGCGTCGAACAGAGCGGAAAGGACCATGCGCATCCCTGCGATTTCACAAGAGAGAGGCAATTCTTGCAGGATAAGCGGCACGGGGAGAATGCGCGAACCCTCGCGTGTGGAAGTTGCCGTGGCCGTTGCAGTGGGCGATGCGGTCGGCGAGTGGGTTGGCGTCGGAGTAGAAACCGGTGTGGATGTCAAGGTAGAGGTCGCAGTTGGGGGTGCAGTCCGTGTGAGCGTTGTTGTGGGTGAGAGCAATGGTGTTGGCACAGGCGTTGCAGTGGGCGAAAAATAGAAGCCCAAGCCATGACCAAAAGCTAACGCCCAGTAGCTGATGACCAAAAACCCAAGGCCTAGTAAGCCAATGATCCAGAGTAGTTTGTTGCGTTGTAGCCAGGTGAACACTTAGTAAATCTCTATTTCGAAGTCAAGAACATCGGCATCCAGGCGGTAGGCGGATATAGCTTCTACCACTCTGGTGAGCAAACCATGAGCATAAGCGGGATCAGAAGCAATGCACGCTATTCCCAAGGTTGCAGCCTGCCAAGCATCCTGCTGGGCCACCTCAGCGATGGATACATTAAAGTCCTTACGCACATGGGCTATAAGTGATTTGAGCACCTGTCGCTTGCCCTTCAGGGAATGGTTCGCGGGAATACTAAGATAGATCGTGCAAACTCCAACGGTCATTTCTCTTAACAATATATTTCCGTTTTTCTATACCTCTCAGAGCGAGGTGCGCACGCCTTCCCTCGCTGAAAGCCTTGTTGAATCTAATGCTGGGAGCATCGAGAACCGTGTGCAGATAGAAGCTTCCTGGCTATTTGCCCCAAACATGCGTCGCAAATACCGTGCTGGCATTTGCCAAGGGGGATTCGGCGTGTGATCTAGTCTATATAGTCACAACTCATACCCATATTCAATTGCTATTTTAGCATTTTCCTTTAGAATCGCCAAGTAAGGGGACTGTGCCATGAAGATTTGACATTTTGTCGTTCACCACTATAATCGAGTTCTGTAATGAACAGTTGGTAGTTCCAGGTTTTGGAAGCTATTGACTGGCAAGAGGGGAGGGAAGTATGTGACGCAGATTATCGTTGAAAAGGACGAGACCTTTGAGAGCGCGCTGAGGCGGTTCAACAAAAAAGTGCAACAGGATCGCGTGCTTTCCGAGGTGCGTCGCCGGCGATTCTACGAGAAGCCTAGCGTCTTGCGCAAGAAAAAAAAGGCTGCCAAGCGCCGGAAGAGTCGAAAGCAGACGTTCAAGCACCAATTTGACTAAATAAGAGTGCAATATCCGGGACAGTCAATACTAGTTTCATAGATTTTTATTAGGGCGCGGTCACATATGACTTTGAAAGGACGGCTACAACAAGATTTACTGCAGGCAGTTAGAGACCATGCCGAACAGCGCAAGTCAGCTATTCGGCTGGTGCGTGCTGCTATCCTTAATGAAGAGATTGCCAGACAGCATGAACTGAGTGACGAAGAGGTCCTGGAGGTAATTAGCAGGGAGATCAAGCAGCATCGGGAATCGTTATTGGAATTCGAGAAGGCCAAGCGGGAAGATCTGGTTGCAGAGGAGAAAGCCCAGTTAGAAGTGCTGCTCAGCTACCTACCGCCACAGATGAGTCGGGAAGAAATTGTGTTTGCCGCGCAGCAGGCCATTATAGAGGTACAAGCCAACAAGCCAGAAGATTTGGGGCGGGTAATGCGCATCCTGATGCCTCGCTTGCGTGGTAAAGCCAATGGCAGCGAGGTAAACCAAATAGTAAGGGAATTGCTCAGTTGTGCAAGGCCAGAGCAACGCTGATTCGTCCTGAATGCATGGATAGTGACAAATGATACATACACAACCAAGCGGGGCCCAGAAAAAGGCTCCGCTTGCTTCAATAAGTAAGGAATTACATGCAGTTGGGGTGCACCTGCTTCTCTTTGCTCTTTTTCTGATCACAGGACTAGGTCTTCTCCTAACATTGCCATCCTTCTCTGGAAGGAACTTGCTGACGCCTGGGATAGTAAGCCGGTATGATATACTCGCACCCCATCGCGTGGTGTACAACAGCCGCTTGCTGACAGAAGTGGAACAAGAGCGTGCTGAAGCTGCTGTAGAACCAGTGTACATGGTGGATGCTGCCATTGCCCGTCAACAAGTTAATCGAGTCCATCAGATTATCTCCTACATTGCATCCGTCCGCCAGGATGCACGCGCTTCCTCTGAAGACAAGGCAAGATGGATTAGCAAAATACCAGACCTTGCCCTGCCCGCTACAATGATTAGCAATGTGCTCTCCCTAGATGATTCAGAGTGGGAAAGTGTATCTGCTGAGGTTATTTCTCTACTCGACCGGCTGATGCGCGAGGGGGTGCGTGAGGACCGACTGGATGAGACGCGGGCGAGAGTTCCACAACTTGTTAGTTATGCCCTTTCTCCACCAGAAGTTGAGATAGTCGTCGGCATCATTCAATCTTTGCTAAAACCCAATGCTTTTCTAGATGAAGAGCAGACGGCAAGAGCACGTCGTCAAGCGCGCGAGGCAGTCCAACCAGTGCAATGTGTGATTGAGAGAGGGCAGGCGGTGCTTCGCGTGGGCGACATTGTCACCCCATTGCACCTTGAGCAATTGGCAGCACTAGGCTTGCAACCCACGGAACCGGAATGGCATGGCTTGGTGAGCAAGATGCTTTTCGTGCTGGTAATCACCGCTGCACTATGCATTTACTTGTGGCAGGCATATCGCTGGCTCCTGCACGATCGGAAGCGCTTGCTGTTGTTGGGTTTGCTCATTGTACTGACCGGGGTGGCAGCTAAGTTGGCCATACCTGGTCATGTCTTGCTGCCCTATTTCTTCCCTATGGCAGCAGTTGCCATGCTTGTAGCAGTACTCCTAGATACTCAACTTGCTATTATGGTTACGATCGTACTGAGTCTTTTTGTGGGGTTCATTAGCGGTGGCTCTCTGGATCTTACGGCGTATGTCTTGTTAGGCAGTGTGTTTGCTGCATTGATTGTAGCGCATCTGGAGCACCTGAGTACTTTTGCCTGGGCCGCTATCGTTATTGCCATAGTCAATGCTGTCGTAGCGGTGTCCTTTCGGCTGTTTGGACAGAGCTATGACTTGGTTGCACTGCTGCAGTTAAGTGGAGCCAGTTTCGCCAATGGCGTCCTTTCTGCCAGTCTCACATTCACGACTTTCTTTTGGCTCGGTGCGATATTTGGCATCACCACACCATTGCAATTGCTCGAATTGGTGCGCCCAACTCATCCATTGGCACGACGTTTATTGCTGGAAGCCCCCGGTACCTATCATCACAGCCTAATCGTAGGGAATTTGGGGGAACGTGCTGCGGAGTTGGTGGGTGCAGACCCGTTGCTAGTTCGTGCGGCAGCTCTACACCATGATGTGGGCAAAGTGTTGCGACCTTATTTCTTCATCGAAAACCAAGTCAGCGGCGAGAACTATCATCAGCAACTCGATGCAAAGACCAGTGCTCAGATCATCATTAATCATGTGAAGGATAGCGTAGAACTGGCGCAGAAACACCATTTTCCCCAGGAGGTGGTAGATATCATCGCGCAGCATCACGGCACAACCAGTGTTGGCTTTGGTTACTTCTATCAACAGGCACGTCAAGAAGGCGAGGAAGGTATTGATGAAGCCCGATTCCGCTATCCTGGCCCGCGACCGCGCAGCAAAGAAGCAGCCATTGTGATGCTGGCAGATAGTGTGGAAGCAGCTGTTCGTGCCTCTGCACCAAGTTCCCCTGGTGAGATAGAACGCATTGTACGCAAAATTGCCAATGACAGGCTTGTAAGTGGGGAGTTAGACGAGTGCGAATTGACTCTGCAGGATCTCGATAGAATCCGCAGTGCATTCATCGAGGTTCTGCAGGGCGTTTTCCATCCGCGGATTCAGTATCCGGAGAAAGACAGCGTAGCTCAAGCAGAAGCGGGAACCATGTGAAGAAAGCCTCTGTTCGGACTCTGAAGATTGATCTGCGCATTGCTCCTGAATATGCCCGGAGGGTAAGCTCTGCCCGTTTACGGCAGGCTGTCCACGCCGCATTCGAAAGCGCCGGCCAACAGCGTCAAGGCGAGTTGACGGTAGTAATCACCAATGATGAACAGGTGAGAGAACTAAATCGTATTTATCGTGGTGTGGATGCTACGACGGATGCGCTCGCTTTCAGCCATATGGGCGAGGCTAAGGACTTGATTCTGCCTCCTACGGTTCCTGTCTACTTTGGTGACATCCTCATTTCCTATCCCCGTGCTGTTGAGCAAGCAACTGCCTATGGTCATCCTGTCGAAGAGGAGCTCTTGCTCCTGGTCATACATGGAACGTTACATCTTTTGGGTTATGACCATGAGCAGGCCAGCGACAAAGAAGAGATGTGGCAGATACAGAACACGGCGCTTGCCAGAGTAGGTATTTCATGGCAACCCTGAAGCACTTATTCCCCCGTTAGAGTGAAAAGAGAGGGGCATGACGGAATAATCAGCTCCTCTCTTGCAAAGCCTTTTACTAACCACGCAACTTGGATTTTGCGTTCACTTTTTAGTAATAGCGGCTCCAGGTGTTGTTGTCATAATAAAGGACAAAGAATCCTAGCGTGTCGCTCCACAGCATCAAGCCACCAGCATAAGCTTGCCAGGAAGCATTCAAGCCACGTTCCTCTGTCGTGGCCCAACTGAGCTTGTCCCTGACGAGGACCCCGGGTTGCACCAGTTGTTCGCGCCAGACTTTGCCAAAGCCGCGCTTGGGTTGGAAGTAACCAGATGGTGGTACAATACCAGGATCCCATTCTAGTTGTCCCTCAGTCCAGGTGTCAATGAAGCTTTGCCATGTGCCATCATTGTATAGGGCATAGATAAGCCTCAAGTCGCCACGCCAGAACATGTAGCCGCCGATAAAGGTTTCTTCCGCACTCCAGGTGTTCTTTTCAATTTCAACTGGACACCCAAGTCGGTTGCGCACCGTTGCGTATGTGGACCAGATACGGCCAAAGCCAAGAATAGGCGTGATGGGGCACGAAGGCAATGCTGGTGTCGGCGTAGGAGTGGGCACAATTGGTGTTGCGGTAGGCGTCACTACGATTGGTGTCGCTGTGGGTGGGGGAGTAGCAGTGAGCACCCATGGCGTAGGTGTCGGCGCTGCAGGAGTTGATGTCGGTGAGACCGCGCCTACCATGACGAATTTGACCGCGTCAAAACCGATCTTCCGCGAGGCGTAAGGCTCGCCTGTGACATCATCCAAGTACACGTATTCGTTGCCACTAGCAGCAAAGTAGTAAGTCCCCAAGGAGACCCATTTGTCGAAGTAGATAGATTGATTAACCGTGGCAGTATGCTGTTGGCCATTGTGATAGATGCGATAGCGAGCGCTCTTGGTATCAGCACGTTCCCTGGGAATGAATACGTAAACCTGATAGTTTCCTGCGCCGGGTAGCTGCGGGGTCCACCTGGCATAGTTGTAAACCTGGGCATCGCTGTTGTACGTCCAATAGATATGACCGTTGTAGCCTATTGACCTCTCATACCAGCTCTCATTTGGGCCGCCTTTCTGAAAGCCGCTACTCTTGTCATCTACGATGATCTCCCCTGCTGGAGTAGTTGGCCCAGCCGTAGTTGTAGGGCTAGGAGTTGGTGGGCCGGTTACTCCTCTTTGCCAGGTAAAGGTGATGCATGCATTTCCTGAGCCCTCGTAGTACTCGACAGTTATGGGATGCGTTCCCTTAGTGACATAACGAGCCACAGATATCGTGGTGACGGATTGATCACGCCATGCATCAATCAGCAGGCCGCCATCAATCCATACGCGTACACCATCATCCACAGTAACTGTGAAGGTGTAAGTATCGGTGTTGTCAAAGCCCACGATACCCGTCCAACGCACTGAGAAACCGTCGGCTACAATGCCAGGCGCAGGGGAATTTGAGCCCCAGTCGTATCGGATATCAGTCTCTTCGCGAACCAGCACTGGTGCACCAACGAGCCAGGGGTTGTTGAAATACTCCGCACGCCAACGCATGGTCGTGGTTGATACAGTCAAGCGATCCCACCAAAGCATGGCCACGGCATTGCCGATGTGCTCATAGTATTCCATGCGTATGTTGTGATAGCCAGGGCTGACATCAACCTCTCGTTGGTTGAGAGTTGCTGGCTGGTTACGCCATTGGTCAATGAGCAATTGCCCATCAAGCCATAGGCGTACCCCGTCATCAGTGTAGGTCTTGAATGAATACGTGCCTCCTTCGAAATAGATGGAAGCGGTCCAGCGCACAGAAAAATAGTCGACCGGAAGGCCATCGTCTGGTTTATTGTGGCCCCAGTTGAAATCAATCGCTCTGTCATAGCGTATCCGAGTTGGCTCTCCGGTGAGACTGATGTTATTGAAATACTCACCTCGCCATGGCAAAGTGTCCTGGGCACCAGATACAGTCGGCTGAACTACTTGTAAACAAGCCAGCACAAGCAGTGTAGTGACTATCAGGTAGCTGGCTTTTTGCCAAGGTCTTTTTGTTGACATCTTGTCTCCTCCCTTTATATCCCAGTCTTGTGCGGCCCCAAAGTTATGAATATTATACCATATTTATGTACATTTTGCAACTTTTATAATCTGGATTTCGCCTCCGACTAGACGAGCTTCACTAGGTGAAGTGTAAATAGTGAAAGCGTTTGGGTGAAACTCATGGATATCGTAACTGACATCCATTCAGAAAGCAAACCAAACTTCCCCGAATCTCGATTTGGGGCATCTCTGCAACACTCCGCTTTTTGCTGCTCTGAGCGAAGAGACTCCAAGCGATGGAATTCTGAGCCGCGCAGCGGCAAAGGATGATGCTTCGGGTCGGTATAGCAAACGGTTGTCCAGGCTAGTTTCCCCACTTTCCTACTGCTTGGAGGGTCGCCTTCAATTGATTAAAATGGGGGTTGAAAGACTGTTTTAGGAGACCTGACCATGAAGAAAACCGTTTGGCGTAGGCTTATCTACATAGGACTCGCCTTGTGGACGGGGCTGATGCTTTACACGCTTTACAGTATTCCAGCGCCTGCACTGGCAATGATAGTGCGAGCTACTGCCTTGTTTGCCTATACAGCTGTGTTTTTAGCCATTATTTCGAGCGAGTACATGCGTGAAATGCGCGACCTTTTTGGCAGACCTTTCCTTGTTGTGCATCACATTCTAGCTGTAGCAGGGTTGGTACTCATGGGCCTACACGCTGTGTTGTATGCCCTGCTAACGCGTCGTTTGGCAGTTTTCCTGCCTCGTTTTGATTCCCTGCGCCTTTTCCTCTCGCTGGGGGGTCGCCCTGCGCTATATCTCTTCATCATCGCTACATTGGCTGCAGTGTGGCGCAGGAATATCAAGAATACCTGGAAACTGCTCCACTGGCTTAACTATCTTGCTTTTGCGTTAGCCTTCACCCACTCTTGGCTGATCGGTACAGATGTCTCCACTCCACTACTGCGGTTCGTCTGGGCTGTGCTCAGCGGCATTGTCTTGGTAGTTTTCATACGGAAGCGACTTTTATACAGGAAACGCTAAAAAGCCGGGCCTATTTGGGCCTGGCTGTAGGAAAAAGGACAGGTTTCTATCAAGGGTCGCCCTAGTCATCCAAAATCCGCCGCTCACCAGTTAGTTCGCGGATCCGCGTGATATCCTGTGTTACTTCCATTGTACCCACATATTCGCCGCTTTCGTCACGCACTGCGAAGTAGCGAATGTGTACAAACCTGCCTTTCATCTGGATCCAGAACTCGGCTACGTCCTGCTTGCCTTGTCTAAAATCGTCCAGAATGCGATTTACCACGTGTATGCTGGCTGGAGGGTGGCAGTTCTGAACTTTGCGGCCGATGATGGCTTTGGCTCGTGGAAAGATACGCTCTGGGGTCTGCGAAAAATACCTTACAGTGTCATCTTTATCCACAAAAGTGATGTCCACTGGCAGGTGCTTTAGCAACAGGTTGATCTCCCGAGGCGTCAAACTGCCGGTGTCCAAGGGTAAAATGTCTGGGTATGCCTGGGCTTCGGCAGGGCGTGCTTCCGCCGAAACTGGCTCTTTGGCTTGCGGCCATTCGTCTCCTGGTTCGATTAGACAATACCCTAACTCCGCACTTTGCTTCTTGATTTCCAGCCACTCTGCGTCCGATAACCTTTCCAATGCTGCGGGGTATAGGATGTTCTCCTCTTTGTAGATCATCTCTGTAATGGCAGTGGTCAGAGGAGTGGCTATCCGCTCAATGGCTGTCACCAGCGCAGTGAGTTCATAATTCCTGTAATTCGTCAGTACCTGCTGTAGCTCTTTAAGTTGGGCTCGGATGTCGTCATGAATTGCCCACATGACTGACGATGGCCCATAGAAACCATGCTTCTCCAGATAAGGGAAAAGCAGGTTCTCCTTGCGTAAATAGTGCTTGTTCACCTGCATCAATTTGTCTAGGCTTTCGCGTGCGAGTTGCACGAGTTCACCTGCTGCATCTATCGTTTGGGCTGAGGCTATTTGCTGAATTCTCTGTTGGAGGTCCTCTACTACTTGGGCTATGGCCTTATTCTCAGCACGGAAGGTGTGCACAGGATGCCCTGGCATCATTTCTGGGGGCACTTGCTTATCCAACGACTCGCGGAACACCTGCACATGGATATCGCAGAGTTCCTTAATCTGCTCGCTCGGGATCCCTTCCGCGATAAGAGCCTGTTCCATCTGCGCAATTTCCGTTGCACTGACATCCTTTATTAACTTGCGGAATTCTTCTTTTATCTCCGTTAGGTCTCGCCCTTCATGCAGTTCTCGAATGAGTCGCTTAAGCGTCTCATGCCGATACCGACGGTTATTGATGTATTCGCCCATTTATCTCTCCTTACTCTTGTTCAATTTTTGCAAACCAGGTTGCTGTGCGAAATCTGGTTTGTAGCCATGGTGTTATGCCTCTTCACGTATGCTCCTGGCAAAAGCAGCCGCTAGTTCCTCCGCTTTTAACAGATCCTCAGGCGTCGGTGCGCCCCGAAATTCCAGCGGCTCGGCTTGTTCCCATTTCAAAGCCTGAGCCAGAGCGTCGAACTCGCGCTGTGCTCCGCCAGACCATCCATACGAACCATAACGGAATGCTTTTTTATTGGTCATGTTCTTGCGCACTATACTGTCTAAAACATGCGCCATTGGGGGGAAAAGTTTGGTCTCATAGGTTGGTGCTCCCACCACAATACCCCTGTTCTTGAAAACCGAAGCCAGAATATAGGATTCATCCACCACTGGTACTTCGAAGACCTCCATCGGCACCTGCTCCCGGGCAATGCCACGCATTACGGCGTCGGTAGCAATCTTAGTATTGCCATACATGCTGCTCCAGAGTAGGGTGATGCCTTTTTCGGCTTTGCCAGTGGGGTACTCGGCGAATTTCTTGTAATGAGCGACGACTTCGCCTGGATTTTTGCGCCAGACCAGACCGTGGGAGGGGGCAATTACCGAGACCTCTGTACCTGCCAACTTATCAATAGCGCGCAGCACCATGCGCGAAAAGTTCGCCACGATGTTGGCGTAGTAACGCAGCATTTCATCGTAATAGAAAGCCCGGTCATTCTCCTGGACTTGGTCGTCAAAGAGAATACCTTTTAGCACCCCAAAGCCACCGAATGCATCGCATGAGAACAGCACTTTCGTTGCGAGTTCGTAGGTCATCATGGTCTCAGGCCAATGGACAAAAGGCGTATGGACAAAAAGCAACTTCTTGCCACCGCCGAGGTTAAGTTGCTCGCCATCTTCCACTGCCTTTACCCCTTCCGTGATGCCAAAGAGATGCTTGGTCATCTCTATTCCCTTGGGCGTGGAGATAATTACGGCCTGCGGAGCCATCCGTCGAAAGTTCTGCAGAAACTCTGTGTGATCTGGCTCCAGGTGATTCAAGATGACATAGTCAACGTCTTTTGGCTCAGTGCCAGTGGATTGCAACTGGGTGAGAAAGTTGCGCGAACTGCCGCTCCATTCACGCACCAGGTCCACAATGGCTGTCTTCTCGCCTTTCACCAAGTAAGCATTGAGAGATACACCATGGGGAATGGGCCAAAGACCCTCGAATAGGTCGTGTGATCTCACATTCACGCCAATCCACCAGATGCCTGGCTTGATTTCTATTGCGCTCATTGTTTTGCTCCTTTTGCTGCCCTAAATAAACCTTTGTTTGCGTCAAGTAACTTTAATTTTACTTGCAATTTATTGGAGTGCCAATTAAAGCCTAAGGTCCTGTACCTCGTCGACAAGGTATGCTTCGCGTAAAGCCTTGAGCCACCCTGTCTGCCCGCCAGCGATCCCCCGTTCAAGCTCGTAATTGTTCAGATTAGGGCTAGCTGTGGTATACTGAGCACATGACACTGGAAGAAGAAGTCGTTGCCCTCCGTGCTGAGAACAATACTTTGCGCGCACAAGTAGCTGCCTTGCAAGAGGAGCTA